>JAUWHC010000220.1 GCA_030606095.1 Promethearchaeota archaeon
TAAATTTATAGAAAATTATTGAGGATTTATTATGAAAAGATACCCTTGTTCTGGTTGCTCGTTATTGTGTGACGATATAATAGTTAAGAGCGATGGTCTATTTATTGAAGAGGTCATTGGAGCTTGTTTAAAAGGAAAGGAAAGATTTGATCAAGTTAACGCTCAGAATAGAATTACAAGTCCGATGATTCGAAAAAACAACGAATTGATTAATGCGTCATGGGAAGAGGCGTTAGCAAAAACTGTTGAAATCATTAAGAATTCTTCTGCTCCGTTGCTTTATGGGTTTTCAAACGTAACATGTGAGGCCCAAAGAGCTGGAATGGATTTGGCAAAAGAAATAAACGGATTTATCGATTCAAACGCTTCAATCTGCCAAGGAAAGATTTTAAATAAAGCAAAATCGCAAGGAATAAATTTGACAACGATTACGGAAATTATTAACAAGGGAGACTTGATTATTTTATGGGGTGCAAATCCCGCAGAAACAATTCCTCGCCTTTTAAATAAAGTTCTTTTTTCCAGAGGTAAATTTCGCATGACTGGCAGAGAAATAAAGACGCTAGTAATTATAGATCCTGTAAAAACTGCCTCTTTTAGGGTAATGGGCGTGCGAGATATAGCACTAGTTATTGAACCAGATAAAGATATTGAATTAATTCAGATGTTAAAAGAAGAATGTTGCAGTGCCGATAGTATCCCGTCTGAAGGTGTTGCGGGAGTAGATAAAAGCGATCTTAAGCGTTTGCTGCTCCACCTAACTGGTGCAGAAAACGGCGTAATTATACTTGGACAGGGAGTAATACAACCTCACGCTGATTACGATCTTATAGAAGAATTATTAGATTTGCTACAATTGATAAACACAAGGCAGGTGAAAGGTCGAATATCGCTGCTTTTACTGGGAGGGCACTTTAATATGGCAGGATTCGATCATGTAGCGCTTTCCTCATACGGAGTAAGCGGTAAATTACAATTTGAAAGTAAAAGATTGGTTAAGTCAGAAGACACAATCGTTTCAAAAATTAATAAGGAAAATTTCGATTGTTCTATTATCGTCGGAACCGATCCTATCTCACATTTACCACATTCTTTAAGCTCCAAATTAGCTAAAAAGCCGCTTATACTCATAGATAGCCATAATTCAGCAACTTCACATATAGCAGATGTAGTATTACCGACAGCAATAACGGGAATTGAAAGTAGTGGATTAGCTTATCGTATAGATCAAGTACCAGTTGAATTAAAGAAAATTTTAAATCCACCTAATAATATTCCTTCGGACGAAGAACTATTGAACCAATTGACTGAAAAATTAAATGGAGGCGCCAAATAATATGGATTTTCTATTAAATACTATAAGAAGAATTGACAACGATCAAGTAAAAGAATATAGTTTTGGAAACGAACAATCTTTAGAAGAAAACTTAGCGATAGCATTTATTAATCCAAAAGATTTTGACAAGCTCAATTTAGTTTCAAACTTACATTTAAAAATATCGAATAAACAGAGAGATATTACAGTAAAAATTGAAAAAGACGAGAACATACCTGAAGGAACCATAACGATGCCCGTGTCAATATGGTCAAACCAATTAACAGAAATACTAAACGATGAACTTGTTTATAAAAACATACTAGTAAGCGTGGAAGCGACGCGTGAGCCAATTCTGAAATTTAAAGATATCATGCAAAAAATCAGAGGTATCGAATAAGATGGCTAAACTCCTTGTAAAAAATGGTTTTTTTTTTGACACTATAAACAATATTTAAGTAGAAACAAAAGATATTTTAATTGAGAATGGAAAAATAGTGGAAAAATTTACAAACAAAAAAGATCTTAAAGAAATCGACGCTAAAGGAAAAACGGTTGTTCCGTCGGCAGTGGATCTGCACACCCACATAGCTTCACAGCAGGTTAACTGGGCGCGATTGTTGGGGTCTGAAAATAAAGAATTCCAAGACATATGGAAAGGCTTAACTTTAGAGAATATTGCTAAAAGTTACATTTCGAACGGATATACCTTTATTCTCGAAGCTAATGTTTTCCCATCACTCTCAAAACAGACGATATTTGATTTAAAACGATTACCCGTGTTAGATAAAGCTTTCTTGTTAAACATTAGTAATTTATGGGCTTTAGAACTCGAGTTTCAGCGGGGTAAGGTTGAAAATGGTGCCGTTTTTTTATCAGATCTCTTAAATAAAGTTAAAGGATTTGGGTTCAAAGCCTATAACCCCTTCGAAGCGGAGTATTGGAATTGGAAAGTGGTTAGAAAAAGCCTAACCGAAAAGGGGAGGTTATTTAACTTTGCTCCTATTGATGTTTACGAAAATCTCACTAAATTTGTAGAGTATTTAGGTTTACCTCATTCTATTCACGCCCATATCGAAGGTTACGAATCTGTTCTTTCTAAAGAGAATTTAGTGTTAATTCTAAACAAGATCAAATCGCTTGGCTTAAAACCTAACACAAACAACTCCCTTGAAATTAAACGATCTCAAATATTCCACCTTGCACACGCTTCAGCTTATAATCATGACGGAGATAACTCAGAATTGATTAAATTTTTCAACGAGAACCACGATTTTGACATGGATTTAGGTTTTATAGGGTTTGATGAGTTGAATCCGTTAATTACATCCGACCGTCATTTGGTAAATAATCTAATAAGTTCGGAAAACGCGTATAAACTAATTAGATCATCGGTAGAATCAGAGGGAGATTCGTTTGTAACTCTAAGAAAATTTAGTAAAAAAAAGGGAAGCGATTGTATTTTGTGGGCAAATGCGATTGATTTAGCGTTAAATATTACCCCGTGGCAAATGCAATTCTCGGTCAACTACCCGAACTATGCAAATATAACTAATGTTCCTGAAATCGCAACTTGGTTGTTGAGCAACAAAGCTCGTGAAAGTTTTATGAAAGATATGGATGCTGACTTTTTAAAAGATAATTCTCTAGCCAGTAATGACAAAATACTAACTTTTAACGATTACGTTATTTTAACTCGTTCGAGCCCAGCTAAATCGCTAGGTATCGGAAGCATAAAGGGAAATTTAGGTTTAGGTGCTGATGGTGACCTGAATGTTTTAAATTTGAACTTAAACGATGTCGATGTTTTGAAAGATGTTGAAACTTTAAAGAAAGCGCTTGAAAACATAGAATTCGTAATAAAATCCGGAGAAATTATCAAAAACCAAGAGAAGTTCAATATGAGCGGTTCAGGAAAAATATTTTGGGCTTCCGGAAAAGCAGAAAAGGACGATTCTAAATTGGTTTTAACAAAGAAAAAAGAATTTTACCAAAAATACTATTCCATTTTTTACGATTCTTACGATACAACTATTGATAACGATATTTTAAGAAAAATTGCCTGAATTATATTTAATTGAAATCTGTAATAAAAGACAAGAGGAAAAATCGAAACATGAAATCTAAAATATTTCATCGGCTTCCTCAATTTATTCCTTCTACCGTCAAGTTAAACATAGGAATAAACTTATAAGTACTTATAAAAAATATCTAAATAAGACCTAAATTTATTTATTATTAAATTATTATTCTTTTTCAAGTCTTAAGTTTACAAGTTAAGTATCAAAAAAAAAGCTTTTCTTAATGTAACTAACGACATTAATGAATTTAAAGACGTTGAAGAAAAAAATAGGGGGGAAGGGTTTCTTAATTTGGCAGTAGACGCCTTAAATTTAACGTCCTGAAAAGCTTTGAAGCGTTTTTGGGGATTTTTTCAAGTTTCCAAAGAGGTTTTGCTTTTGGGGAAGTTAAAATTCTAAGAGCGTGTATTGCTCTTAGTTCGGAAAGAAGCTCGTTGTAACTCGTAGGTATCGATTTTCTCGCTAATTTCAACCTGAGTAGCGATAATAAAAACAAGGAAATCACGCACAAGAACACATGGGCCCGGACAGAGGTGTCTGCGTGGTGATACATCGGTCGAACGGCAATAGCAGTTGGACTTTTCATGTCCCGAAAGGCGTGTTCTACAATGTATTGTTCTCTATATCCCCAAATAATGGCCTCAGGGGTCCACTCTTCGCGATTAGTGAACAATATTGTTCGTCCCAGCGTTGCCTCGTGTATTTTTCTGGCTTTCTCGTCAATTGAAACTTTTAGAGTCATGTTTCCGTCCGTACCCAGAACCTCAGTAATGATTACATCTGCAAGGGGTCTTCTACCGATTATAGATTTCAGCTTCTTCTCAACTGTTTCTTTTTTAGACCACATCTTTACGTTCAAACGGTCTTTAAAGTACTCCTTAATTTCAAGAACCTTTTTTTCAAGGTTTTCGCTAAATCTAATAGCGTGTTTCTTCTGTTTCAACGGATCGAGGACAACATAAAGAATCCGATTTTTTCCGTATATCATCTTAGCCGTTTTAAAGTACTCGACCGCCTTTTTTGTTAGCGGCAATACCGTCTTGGTGAATTTATCCCGAGGCGTGTGGAGTAGTTCCTTGTGAGTCGAATTTTTTCTGGAGGCAATAAAACCTAACCCCATTTGATCGATGGCGGCAAACGCTTCTTTTGAATGGTTTCCTTTGTCAAACACTAACGTAATTCGCTCGGGATCCCTTCCGAGTGCACGAAGGCGGTTTGCTATTCGTTGCGGCACCTCTTTAAATTCCCGCGCATCTTGAACGTTTCCTGCGTACGTTTCGTGCATCAAAGGGATTCCCGATTCTCGAGCACATAGTAGCGAATAATTCACAAGGCGACATCCGTTTCGATTTTCTTTAGAGTGACCGAATTGAAGCAATTCGCTTCCTTCCCCTCCTTTAGAAAACGTAAAAAAATTAGTAGGGTCGTAGAATAAGCTGTCGAGGTCGAGGTCGTACTTATCAACCACACACTGCCCGAGTGCGAGTTCAATTTGCGCAAGAACCTCTTTACTTAGGTATTGAAAGTGGTTCCAATAGGTCTGGGCATTCAGAACCTTAGGGTCAACGTCGTATCTCGTGAAAAGCCAGTCCTTTTCGTACCATCGTTTTAATTTAGATTTTGAACAAGGGGCAACACAGCGATTTATGGCTGCAATGGTAACATACTCACCCAAAGATAAGTTTTGGTCCCTCTCTTTTCCTGTATGAGCGTCAATAATCCCGGCTAAATTAATCTCATTCGCCATTTGCCATAGGGCCGCGGATATCCCGAACTCGATAATTTGAACCTCCACTTTGTTGGCGTGTTTTGTTAATAAACTATTAAATTTGATGTCTTTAAGTTTATCTTCCGGACCTAAATATTTTTGCCAAACACGGCGAGTACGACCATCAATCCAAGCTTTTTGTTCCAAATATAGGTAATATTTTCCTTTCTTTTTTTTTCGAGTTAAATATACCATAACATATAATAGGGGGGAAGGTATATAAGT
>JAUWHC010000402.1 GCA_030606095.1 Promethearchaeota archaeon
AAGACGGTGGTTTTAGCGATCACGTTGAAGGAAATGATCAGAAACTCTCTTCCATTAGCGCTTCTTACTATGCCTTTGAAATACTTAAAGGATTTAATTCCTTAGATCTTTTAAACGAAGATATTTTCATGGTTGAGTTTAGCTTTTTAATACTAATTATAGTTATGTCAATTATTGGAATAATCATAGCAGTTATTTATTTAATTTGGCGTAAAAGAAGAATTTAAACATTTTTAAAATTTTTAATAAGTAAATAATAATATCTATTTATTTCATTGAAAACCTACTTTAACTTATATTTTGTTTAAATAAAGTTTATCATCAAGATTATTATGGGAAATAATAAAATATTAAATGGAAAAGAATTGGCGTCAAAATTAAATTTAGAATTAAAAGATAAGATATCTTCTTTTATTAAGACGAGTGGGATCACCCCTAAATTAGCTGCTGTTTTAGTAGGAGACGACCCTGCTTCAAAATTGTATATAAACATTAAAAGGAAGACTTGCTCTGAAATAGGAATAGGGTCTATATTGGTCGATTTAGACAAAAATATAACAAAAAGTAAATTGTTGGATGAAATTGAGAAGCTAAATAAAGACAAATCTGTTCATGGAATACTTCTACAAATACCATTGCCAAGAGATTTACGACCCTACACTTCTGAATTTATTGAGCAAATCGATCCGGTAAAAGATGTAGACGGGTTGCATCCTATAAATCGGGGTAAATTGTTCGATTACAACGAAGATTTTGTACCTTGTACCCCTAAAGGAATTATTACGCTTCTGGAACATTACAACATTGAAATACGGGGTAAAAATGTTGTTATTATTAATCGTTCTAACTTAGTTGGCAAACCTTTAATCTTTATGTTATTAAAAAGAAACGCTACAGTTACAGTCTGTCACTCGTACACAAAAAACTTAGAAGGCTTTACTAAAAAAGCTGATATTTTAATTGTTGCCGTAGGAAAATCAAAGTTTATTACTAAAGAAATGGTAAAAGAAGGCGTAGTAGTTATCGATGTTGGAATTTCGAGAGAAAATGGAAAATTATCAGGAGATGTGGATTTTGAGGGTGTCTTTGACAAGTGTTCGTGGATTACTCCAAATCCTGGAGGTGTAGGTCCTATGACTGTTAGTTTTTTACTTCAAAACACATTTAACGCATATAAAAAGCAGTTATAAATGTTACAATAGACAATTCTTATAAACGAAAAAATCATATAGAAACGAAATTAAAAATGGTCTATTAAACTGTTATAAATATAAGTTAAATTATTAATATATTAGCTTAGGATTAAATTTTGTCTCAATCTTAAAAAATAAAAGATTTTTAAAAATATGGCTATTTTAGAACTTGGTATAAATTTAGGTATACGGAATATCCTAAACAAAAGATATTACGATTCAGATACAGGAGTGGGGTTAGACCCCGAATTGAGAGCGGGATTTCTATCTGCTCTTGAAAGTTTCACAACAGAAGTCTTTGGAGACGACATTAACGTTATTTCTTTAGCCTCGTTTAAACTAGTCTGTTATTGTGAATTAATTTCCTTACCTAATGATAAATCAAATAAACAACCATTGATTTCTTTTGCTATTACCGAAAAAGAAACGGACTCTGAGATCGTTAAAAAACATCTAGAAGAAATTAATTCTCATTTTCTTAATAGATATTCTTTTAATGATATTTTTTCAAAAAAAGAAAAATTCTTTAAAAAATTTGAAAGTAGAATTGACGATATTATTGGAGATTTAAAATTAAAAACGGAAGATAGATTTCGATCGCTTTTTTAAACCGTTTTATGTAGGTATTATTTTTATGAGCTCAAATATAGGAGCCGAAGCTCAAGCAGCATACAATAAGTATCTGGACGCTTCTTCTATAGACGAGAAAATAAAACGTCTTGAAGAATTTCTGTCTCTAGTGCCCAAACATAAAGCTACGGAAAAAATAGTGGCTTTGAATAAATCTCGCCTTGCAAAACTTAGGAGAGAACAAGATTCGGAAAAGGCACGAGTCAAATCTATTAGTAAAATGGTTAGTCCTTTCTCGATTAAAAAGGAAGGTCTTCAAGTAATATTAATAAGCGATTATCACACTCCTGGTGTAGGAAAAACGTCTCTATTAAATTTATTGACGGGGGCTGCTAAAGAAAAAATTGGCAAATTCACATCTATCCCGGAGATAGGTATATATGAATACGATAAAATCCGCTATCAAATTGTTGATATGCCTTCGATTATGGAAGGTGCTTCAATTGGAATAGGAAATGGTAAAGAGATCATATCGCAATTAAGAGCGTCTGATTTATTATGTTTTTGCGTCGATTTATCTCGAGATTATAAGGCGCAAATGGATTTACTTTTAAGTGAGTTGAACAAATCACATATACGAATCAATGTTCCCCCTCCACTAATTACGATTGAAAAAACGGGAGCCAATAAGATACAAGTATTCTATCTAACAAGTGAATCTAAAGAAAACACCAACGTTGAAGAATTGACTGAAAGAATCAGAGAAATAACCCACGCAGGAGGTATACGAAATGCTATTGTAAAGGTTTTTGGGAAGATTACTCTCGATCACGTTGTCGATGCATTAAATCCTTCCGTAGTTTATAAAAGAGCAATTATTCTGGGAACAAAAGGAGACCTATCGCTAACAAAAAATACCTTCCATAACTTAGAAGAGTCGTATTCAGATAAATTTCCCTTAATAATTGGGACGAGTGCAAAAAAAAAGGAAAAACCTGAGGATTTTGGAAAAATTGTGCTAAATCTTTTAAAAAAAATTAAGGTTTATACAATGAATAAATCGGTCGTAGCTGAAAAACCTTTAATTTTGGATGCTGCTGATCCTATCCCAACGGTAAGAGATGTGTGCATAAAAATACACCGTAAATTTTTTGAGTCTTTCGATTATGCAATAATCATTCGTAAAGAAGATCAACAACAAAAGAAGAAAGTGGGATTAGATTA
>JAUWHC010000305.1 GCA_030606095.1 Promethearchaeota archaeon
ATTATCGCTTTTGGTGAGTTAAGTCATGATTAGCAAATTAATTAGATGTAAACTAACATTTAAATATTTAAGGCGATTAAATTTTAATAGCGAAATTTGTGTTTTGTTAGGGAGAAGAAATATTATGAATAAATCTAAAGAAAAGATTCTAATAAAAAAAGAAAAACTATTCTTTTCTTATCTATTGATCATCATTAGTATTTTCGGGATTTTTTTTTACACATTCATTATTGTTGACGGATTTAGTTTCTTCGGATCCATTATTATTTTGATTATAGGAGTAAGCACAACAATTCTCCTTTTAAAGGGGAAATTAACCCATCTTAAAGTAAGAAAAGATAATAATCTCTATCTGATTGCTTCAATCCTTGGATATATGGTATGTGTGGCTCATTTATTATTTTTCATCTTAGATCCATACGGAAATGCAATATTTTTAAGCCTTAGCTTGTCTTGGCTTGTAATGGCAGTATTTGAAACGCTTATATATGTAAAAATCCGGGAAATTTAGCCATGATTAGCAAATTATTTAGATGTAAAAAATTTTGTTTAAAATGAAAATAAAAAAGAGAAATAAATTTAATTTTAAAAAATTAAAAATTAGGCTTTTTATCTTGCCAAGGAGCTAATTCTTCAAAAGTTTTTGATACTTGTAACACTTTTAGATCATCAAATCTTCTTCCGACAATTTGCATCCCTATAGGTAATCCCTTGCTTGACCGTCCACTAGGAATAGTTGCAGCAGGGTGACCCGTCATGTTAAATGGGAAAGAAAAGGGCATCCAAGCCGTTGGAGAAACGTTAATACCATTTATTTTCGAAGGAAACATCACCCCTAACTCAAAAGCGGGAATAGCGGTGGATGGAGTTATTAAAATATCGTAATCTTTAAAGACTTTATAAAATGTTTCATATACTTGACTACGAACGGCTATTGCTCTTGGTAGGGACATTCCATCGTAACCTAAACCTGCTTTAATTAATTTTACTAAATCTGGGTCCATTTTATCTTCCCATTCTTTCAAATATGATTTCAGATTATACCCTAACATCGAAGTCCAGAGCGTGTTAAATGAAAGTTGAGCTTTTCGCAGTTTCATTTTAACAAGTTCGATACTCCACCCAAAGTTCTCAAACAGTTCTACCGAATTTAAAATGCACTTCTCTACTTCAATATCTACTGCTTTTGCGTACCCTAAATCTATGGAGTAGCCAATTTTTAATCCTTCAGGAACTTCATCAATTTTATCAATGTATCTAAATCCATCTTTGGGTAATGAAGCTTTATCGCGTTCAAATGGACCTTTCATTGCGTCTAACATCAATGCTGCGTCTTTAACATATCGAACAATTGGACCAATTACAGCTAAATCTAAAGCCATTGGAAAAAGTTTGGGATATCGTGGTACCCTTCCAAAGCTAGGTTTAAGACCATATGCTCCGCACAGACTGGAAGGATGCCGTATTGATCCTCCTCCATCAGACCCTTGTGCTAAAGGGCCTAAACCAGAAACGACTGCTGCTGCTGCTCCACCGCTAGATCCTCCAGGTGTTAATTCTAGGTCCCATGGATTGCGGCTGTATCCAAATATTAAATTATCTGTAACTCCTTTGAATCCAAATTCAGGTGTATTAGTCTTACCTAAAATTACACATCCTTCTTTTTTCAATCTTTGTACAGCAATATCATCATAATCAGGAATATGATTTTCAAAAATTTTAGATCCATAGGTAGTTCTAATTCCCTTGACTGGATTTAAATCTTTAATAGATGTTGGTACACCATTTAATAAACCTAGTTTCTCACCTTTTTTTACTTTATCATCTGCCTTTCTTGCCATCTCTCTTGCTAAATCGAAAGTAGGAGTACAATATGCGTTAATAATTGGATTTATTTTCTCAATTCTTTCAATTATAGTTTCGGTTATTTCTTCAGATGTTAATTCTTGGTTTCTTATCGCATCAACCATATCACAAGCGGACATAAAACAAATATCTTCTTTATTCATATTTTTCGCCTAAAGTTTATTTTAAATAATTAAATCAAATTATGCCGACCTTATATTTAAAACATAAATTATTGATGAATTTATTTAAAAAAAAGTGTGTTTAATAATTTAAAATATTTTCTTTATCTTAACTTTCTTTGAACGCTCTTTCTCTCAATTTTCTTCTAAATATTTTTCCTACAGTAGTTCTTGGTAAAACATTAATAAACTCAATTTTACGAGGATACTTAAATCCTGCTAATCGTTCTTTGGCCCATTCAAAAATATCTCGTTCAGTAACTTTTCCATCTTTGTATTCTGGTTTTAACACCACATATGCTTTAATGGTTTCGCCGATGTTTGGATCAGGGGCGGATACAACGCCAGCTTCTAAAATAGCTGGGTGTTCGTACAATTTTTCTTCGACTTCTCGAGGCATAACCTTGTATCCTTTATATTTAATGATATCTTTAGTACGACCTTCGATATAGAAATATCCTTGTTCATCCATTCTTGCGAGGTCTCCTGTCCTTAACCAACCATTTATTATCGTTTTGCTCGTTTCCTCGGGGCTTTTCCAGTATCCCTTCATTACTTGAGGTCCTTTTATTAATAATTCTCCAATCTCGTTCGGTTTAAGTTCTTCTAAGGTTTCGGGATTAACAATTTTAGCATCCGTATCAATAATGGGTACGCCTATGCTCTTTGATCGAATTTCAGGCATCCATTTAGCTGCCAAATGTGTAATTGGTGATGTTTCAGTTAAGCCAAAACCTTGACCTACTTTGATACCAACAATTTCTTCCCATTTTTTAGCCAACTCAGGGGCCAATGCCGCCGAACCAGAATTTGCTTCTTCGAGGCTGGAAAGATCTATCTCTGTAAAATCAGGGGAGTTAATTAACATTTGAAACATAACAGGAACTCCAATATAATTAGTAACTCGATAATATTCAATTGCTTCTAGAATTTCAGAGGCGTTGAAAGAGGGAAACATTACAAGCATGGCCGCTCCAAAAGAAGCAGCTATCAAAACTAGAAAACCAAAAGAATGACATAATGGTATAACTGACAAATTAACAGTTTTACTGAAAGTGCTTTTACTTTCTTCAATTTCTCCTGCCATTAACAGAGCTGAAAGGGCGCAAGAAACAAAATTAGTATGAGTTAACATTACTCCTTTTGGTAATCCAGTCGTACCTCCAGTAAACAATAAGGCTGCTAGATCGTTTGAAGGATCAATTTCTATATCTGGTTGGATTGGGGCTACACCCTCAATAAACTCCTCGAAAGTTATAGTACCTTCTTTAGCTGCTTCAGCTTGTAGTAAAATTATATTTTCTAATTTTATTTTCTTTTGAACCTTTTTTATCGTTCTAAAGTTCCCTTTATGCACAAATACAGTATTCAAATTTCCAGACTCCTTAACGATGTGAGCTACGTCGCTTTCTTTAAGTAATGAATTTATTGGAACTACTATAGCTCCCGTTTTCATTATACCCAAAACGCTAAATAAAAATTCAGGACAATTACCTGTCATAATACCTACTGGATCGCCCTTCTTGACACCCAATTGTACCAAGGCGTTTGCTAATCTATCAGAAATATAGATTAATTCGCGATATGTGTATTTTTTATTAGTTGCTTTGTGATAAACACACACATTATTAGGATATTTTTTTGCTGATAATTTAATAAATTCGTAAACCGGAATAGGGTCAAATTTGATCGATTTGGGGATGTTTGGTGCCCTAAACTGTAGCCATGGACGATCGTAATTTTCGAGATATGGGGATTCATTTTTATAATCATAAATCGGTTCCCAATCTGAATAATCCTTCATTTTAAACAAATAATTAATATTAATAGAATTGTATAATAAACAGTTTTATTCTAAGGATATAAAAATCTATTTGTTTAACATGGAAAAAATTCTTTAAATATTATTAGAATAATAAAGAAATATTAATTTTTTAAAAAGTTTAGAATTATCTCGTTAACTTCCGAAGCTCTTGAA
>JAUWHC010000167.1 GCA_030606095.1 Promethearchaeota archaeon
TTGAGCATTAAGAGCAGATCTCATAAGAAACTCAATTCCTTTATAAATTAAGTTAGGACTCCATGCCCCTCGAATAGGATTAGCCCACCATGTACTATCCGAACAAATTCCTTTATCATAAAACCATCTAGCTGTGTTATAATAATTTTCTACTTCCCAATCTTGAGTTAAATCTAGGTTTTCTAACAAGGTCATTAAATTATTTAAGCTTCTCATTATCTTCCAATATAACTTATGGATGCTATTATCAGGATGGTCCCACAATGGGAACGGGATGTTTGCCTTTATATCCTCATGAGTAGTGCTCCAGCTTGAATCTCGTGGAGTTATTTTATTTTTATGAATCGGAAAATATCTATCTAAATCGGATATAAATACAATCTTAATTTCTTTCTGAGAGTTAATAAGTTCAAAAACTTTACTCAAAAAAATTCTTTCATATTTCTTTATATGATGACCAAATGTCTCAGAATCCATCGCAGTGATAACATATTTGTCTTTATCCTTAGTTCCTTTTTTGGCTTTAAAAATATCATTTAAATCTTTGACGAATTCTTTTGCATTAATATTATTAAACGAAATTTTGTTACTTAAAATATCGTCTCTAAAAAAAAGCTGTAATCCATTTGGAGAACAATATATGTAATCATAGGGCCATTTTACTGGACAAGCTATTCCGCTCATTATTACCCATTTATAGCCTAACTGTCGAATGAATTTGGCAACTTTAGAGTTAATAGACATTTCGGGTGGAAAAAAACCCTTTCTCTCCCATTTTTGAAATTCCAACCTATTTATCTCCTCATTTAATCGAATTTGGTTTTGAGCTTCCTTTTCTGGTATTAAGGGAAGAATAGGATGAAATTTTGCGGTTCCAAGAATTTCAATTTTGTTATCAGAAACTAAGTTTTTTAATAACTCCAGTGTATCCTCTAAATCAAATTCATGGAACATTTCAATAAGATTACTATTTATGTTTAGACTGATTTTGATATTTTCATGCTCTTCTAACATAGAAAATAGAGGTTTATAACACTCTTTATTAATTTTTCGCAAAACTCCAACATCCTGGTATGGAGGTTGGTAAGCATGAAGCATTGGCGCCCAATAAATCGTCATATTAATCAAAAGGTTTTTGTTTTATTTTATTAAGATATTATAAATTTATTTAATTAAAAGATTATTTCTCCAAAATTGATTCTTTTATGGCAGTTCCAAAATGAGTCGCTCCTGGTCCAATATGTACCAAAACCTCGTCACCAATTTTAATAGCAACAACAGATTTAGCTTTACCATCTGGAGCCACTAACCGAATTGTTTCGGCATTTTGACATATACAACTCAGGGGGATTTTTTTGTTGCCTTCAGAAACTTCCAATTCAAATCTCAACATTGGTCGAATCTCTATTTTTACGCGTCCAATAGAAACAATTCGAGCTTCTCCTTTATAATTTACAGCTAAGACTCTCTTTCCACCTTTTAATTCGCTTAGGTAATTTGTTTGATAAATCATTTCAGGGTCATCGTTAGGAACTAAGATATACGCTGATACATCGCCTGCGTTGACACGAAATGGTCTAGAATTCACAAAAGTTGTTTCAAATGTTTCAGAATGTATAAGTACAAAACCACGTGCCGTTGAACCAACGAGAAATCCCTCACCGGGTTGCAATAAAGAAGTACTATCTACGCAAACTCTCTCGCTCTCAGGTATATTTTGTATTTTAGTTATTTTTGCTTTAGCTAATTCAATTTTAATCCCAGGCTGAATCAGTGATTTTAATTGTATGATATCATTGACATTTTTTGGAGTAATAAGGATTCCATCGACCCCTATTTCCAATGTTTTTAACATTAATTCAGCCTCTTCAATGTCTTCAACCAAAGCAATTAGATCCGTATCGTTAGTATGCATTGCGGCTATAAGGTTTTCAAAAGGTATAACTTTCCAATCTTTTGCCGATACTATTATAAAATCAACTTCATTGGTTTTGGAAAGGTCTATTACTGCTTTTTCATCGTTTTTTAATTTTAATTCTATAAAAAAACCACAATTTACTCCTAACCTTTTTTCTTTTTTTAGTTCTTCTTTATTGCTAAAAATTAGATTATTAGCGGGAATCTCAATATTTTTGGTAAAGGTGTTAATTCGTTCAATTTTTTCTAATTCGGAATAAGTTTCTTCAGAGAGCAAGAAATTGAGGAAATTCATGTTAAAAGCTTCTTGCACCAAATCTTTAAAATTGTCGGTCTTTTTTTCGAAATTTAAAATTATTTTTTTCATTTATTATTGGACTCTAAAAGATTTATTGATATGAATCATTTTATTAAATTAAATTCTATCAAATTTTTAAGTTAATAATATCATATTAATAATAAAAGAGATACTAATAAAATTACTCTAAAAGGAGTTAACAGAAGAAATGGCATTAAAAAAAAAACTTTTTCCCCGAAAAGCTAAAGAAAAAGATGAATTAATTATTAAAGCTAAAGCACACATTAGAAAAATAGCGTTAGCAAATAAGTCTTTCAATAAAAGAGCAGAGATTGCTAGAAAAAACGCTAAAATTGCAATAAAGAGAGGAGAAAGAACTAGAGCTAAAAATTATTTAATTCAACACAAACAATATCAGTTGAAAGTAGATCGCGCGAACAATATTCGTGCTAAAATAGAGAGATCCCTAGAAGCGGTGGAAGAGGGTCAAATGATATCAATGACGGGCGATTTAATGGGAGGAATTAGAGATGAATTAAAAGTGGTTGCCACGAAGGCATCTCCTGTAAGAATTGCAGAGATAGCTGAAGATTCAGAATTATATGTGTCAGAAATAGAAGAGTCTGCCGAAATTCTTGCCGGAGATCCCGAAATAGATTTAGCAATCGACGTAACTGATGAATTAGACCAACTTGAAACTGAAATGCTTTTAGAACAAGGTGGTCAAATGCCAGAAGTACCTGCCGATGACTTACAATATCTGAGTGAGTTTGACGAGATGGAAGAAGAGACTGAAATAAAAACGAAAGCTAAATTAGAAGACGAAATCGACAAACTTAGGAAAGAATTAGAAACCTAATTTATTTATACTTATTCTCTTTGCCAATTTTTAATCAATTTTGATTAGTATTGGAATTCTCAGGTAAAATCTCTTTTTCTATCGAATTTTTTGGCATTTCTTCTTAAAAAATCTTCTTCTTGCATCTCTTCGTCGATCGATTCAATGCTTTTATCAATCGTGTAGAAATCCTTTTGTAAGTTCTTAAAATTTTTAAAGAAATCAATTTCAGAAATATTTCCAGATTCAAATTTTGATTCTAATGTTTTTAAAGTTTCTTCGAGACTATATTTTTCTTTTTCCAATTCAAACATTTTTTTACGTCTCATTTTATTCATTTTCTTTGAATTAGGTCTTGGGAGATCATTCGGTTGATTTGACATATTGCCATTATTAAACAATTCTGAAAGATGATTCCTCGAATATTCGTTATATTGTGGCATTTGTCTAACTCTTTCATTCAATCGATAATAGGCAGGTTCGTACGATCGTTCATCAAAATTATTTCTATGTAATGGATTAGAAGAAGGGGCGCCAGATCTTTGCAATTGTTCTAATTTTCTCATTAGGAAGTTTTTCTCTTCAGCATCAGAAAATTTGTTTTTATATCCGCTGTTAGGCCTTATAGGATCGTAATTCTGTATCCTACCGGTCTCGTATAAATTTTGCATAAAGAATTCATTTTGATTGTAATTTGGGGGTATGTCGTGCCTTAATGTGTTGCCGTAATGGTTTAATCCTTCAGGAGATTGAATTTGGCCAAATCCTTGATTAGAAAATCCTTCATTTTTTTGATAAAGCGATGGATTTCCAGGCACATTTTTATAATTTTGATATTTATTAAATGGATAACTAAAATTATTTGGGTAGGTGGGCTGATTTTGATTATATGGAGCTTGGAGTGAAATTTGATTCGGTAAATTCCTTAGATTTTGATTAAATAATGGATTAGCATTGTGGTGATTAACGTATACATTATTTGAATTAATATTATTGTATTGACATTTTATACTAAAGAAAGAATTTATTGTTTCCTCAATATAATTGGTCAAATCGCTCAAATCGACATCAATATCGTAAAGTTTTTTCGCTGCTACCTTATCAAACACATTAGTTTCATCAAAACTTCTGGCTAGTAGAATATAATCTAATACTCGCGAAAATGAATTTGAAGGAAGTGTGAATTCATATCGACCATAAGGAAATTCTATATAAAGTTTTTTGAACAGCTTACCTTTTATTTTAACGCTAGTTAAATCTTTAACCGGTGCTTTAAAAATGCCTTCTTGCTTTCTTTTCAATCTTCCATATTCATGAACAAACGATAAGTCAAAATTAGTAATAAACAGAATACCTTTATCTTTTTTATATTTATCTTGTGTGTTAAGACCATTAGCTAATTTTGCATATATCGCATAAACAGGTTTTTCATCATCTGCTAAATTAAGAAATTTAATATAATTTTTGAAATAAAATGTGATTTTGTCTATGAAAATAAGATTCTTCAATATGTTATCTATGCTAGTATTTATTGTTTTTACATTACTCTTAATAAAATCAGTTATAGAATTATAGCTTCTATTTAAATTTTCTAGAATATCTTCAATAATTCTTATATTAGAATTCTGTTGAGTGTAAATATTGAAAAAATATTCTTTATTTATGGATAAATGTTGGATAAAATTATGTATTTTTTCAAGAAGAGTTTCTTTTGCGTATATAAATAATTTAAAGAGCGATAAGAGGTCAGATTCCATTTTAGGATAATGATAACACCTTATAGGAGGCGCTCTTGCATCTAATACTTTCTGTCTTATCATATAAAGGGAATTTACTATATCCCTAAATGGTTCAATAAAGGAGCGTGCATTTTTAATTAATTCTAAAAATTGTTTTTCTAAATCTTCCTTCTTTTCGTAGATATTAATAATTTGATGAGAATGACACTTGGGACAAGATTTTAAAAGTTGGTTTGTTTTGATTATATTCTCTTTTCCACAATCGTTACAAATCTTTTGCTTACTTGATCCTGAGAGAGCAATATTTTTTGAATTACAATCTTGGCAAATATAAGAATCGATTTTTTCTTCGTGAAGGCAATCAGAACAACAACTAACGCCACAATTTTCACAATAATACGCTATCTTCACGTTTCGCTGGCAAAAATGACATATTTGGAAGTGTTGCTCCGACATATTTAATTTTAAACCCGACCTAATTAAATTTAAAAAAAAAACTATTTTTAATCGCTTTATCAGAAGAATAAGAAATTCTAAAACATAAAAAAAGCTATATTATTCTAGTATCATGTGTAATATTCAGATATAACTAGGAAGAAAAATAATAA
This sequence comes from Promethearchaeota archaeon, assembly GCA_030606095.1. Taxonomy (GTDB): domain Archaea; phylum Asgardarchaeota; class Lokiarchaeia; order Sigyniarchaeales; family SOKP01; genus SOKP01. Next base: position 5,401 of record JAUWHC010000167.1, read on the forward strand.
TCGATTGAAAAATAGCTATTTAATAATTTTAATTTTAGTCCCCAGAGCTTGCCCAGGAACCCCGGCTTTTTTGAAGTGGGCTCTAACCGCTCCACTGTTGCCATGTGCGCGCGATATGATACCTTTTAATTCTTTTCCCGTAGAACTTACCCAAACTACAGTTCTCCCGCATAGTTTATTAGCCTCTTTTCTAGTCTTAACATTTGGAAACACGATTATACAATGTTTAAGGTGTATTGTATGACGCCCTTGCCTATAATTGGATATGACGCCTTCAAGTCCTAATACGTCTAATTTACTCAAAGCCATAAAAAAAAAACCATTTGTTAACTCTTTAAATTAATGAATTATTAGAAAAAATACTGAAAAAGATAAAAATTTTTCGTAAAAGTGGTTCTTTTAATCTAACTTTTTAAAAAGAAAACTTTTTGAGTAAATTACTTTTAATATTATCCAATGAAAGTCGCTTTTAGTAAGTTAAATATTACTCCCAAAGAATATATAAGTAAACCTTTGGCAGGATATACTCGTAAATACCCCTGTTTAGGGAAATTAGATGACCTTTATGTTCATAGCGTTTTAATAGAAAGCAATTCAGTAGCTTCTAATAATGATTTTTTGCTTCTAATATCTTTAGATCTGTTAAAAGTTCCTTTATCTATAACAAAATACATTAGAAATAAAATAATTAAGAAATATCCTTCGTTAAAATTTGAACAAATTTTAGTGCATGCCACTCATACTCACGCTGCTTTTGATTTAACGGGCGAGTTTTATTGGCCTGGAGGTGCTCTAAATATAATGAAGGGTATTATGTTTGGTGCGAATAGGAACGATAAATATATCGTATGGTTCACTAATAAAATACTTAAAATGGTCGAAGGACTATTTAATAATTTAAAGCCTTGTAAAATTGCGTGGAAAAAGGAACCCTTTAATCCAGACATCGTTATCAACAGAAGACACCCCTCTAGGAAGACTTGTCCTCATTTAGGAGTAATTAC
>JAUWHC010000045.1 GCA_030606095.1 Promethearchaeota archaeon
TTAGCCGCCGAATGGCCAGCAGTGACTAATTATCTTTATTTAACATACAGCGCATCGGAGCACGATATTAATTTTGAAAAGGAACATAAATCTAATCTTAAAAAAGTTATAGTATTAGGTTCAGGAACATATCGTATTGGCGCTTCTGTGGAATTTGATTGGGGCTCGGTCAATTGTTTATGGGGCTTGAAGAAGTTGGGAATCGACCAAGCAATAATGATTAATTATAACCCTGAAACAGTTTCAACTGATTACGACGTTTCAGATAAGCTTTATTTTGAGGAATTATCCGGAGAAAGAGTGTTAGATATCTGCGAACTCGAGAAAGCAGACGGTATCGTAGTATCCGCAGGGGGCCAAATAGCTCAAAACTTAGCTTCAAAATTTTCTAAATATTCTGAAATCTTTCGTAAAACAGGTATAAATATTTTGGGAACTCATGGAACGCGAATCGATATGGCGGAAAATAGGAGCAAATTCAGTACTTTATTAGATCAATTAAATATAAAGCAACCTGAATGGAATGCTTTAACAACAAACGAAGAAGCCATCGAATTTGCGCAGAAAGTGGGATATCCAATACTCGTTAGACCTTCATACGTATTAAGTGGTGCAGCTATGAGAGTTTCTTACGATGAAAAAACGCTAAAAGATACTCTTGATCTCGCCGTATCCGTATCAAATGAATACCCCGTTGTCATAACTAAATTCTTTACAGATGCTAGAGAAATAGAGTGTGATGGTGTATGCGATGGTGAAAATGTATTTATCGGTGCTATTGTAGAACACATCGAGAATGCAGGTATTCACAGTGGAGATGCTACTATGGCAATCCCTCCTCAAACAGTTTCCAATGAGGTTATTTCAAAAATTGAAGATTATACGAATAAAATTGCCTTAGCATTAAAAATTCACGGTCCTTTTAATGTTCAATATCTCGTTAAAAATAGCGAAGTTTACGTAATTGAATGCAATTTAAGATCTAGTAGAAGTATGCCCTATGTTTCGAAATCTCGAGGCATAAATTTAATGAGACTTGCAGCTGAAGTTATAATGGGAGAGAAGATTCCAAAAAGATTAATGAAACTTCCTATTGGAGATTATGTATCAATAAAAGCTCCCATGTTTTCTTTCATGAGACTTGATAAAGCAGATCCGATACTTGGAGTTGAAATGGCGAGTACAGGAGAGATCGGTATAATTGCAGATGATTTTCCTGATGCTTTAATTAAAGCTCTTGAAGCAACGGAACAAATAATACCTATAGAAGGGGGAAACATTCTAATTTCAGTTGGTGGAACAAAACTCAAGAAAAAAATTATTCCCTTAGCCAAAAAAATAAAAGATTTAGGTTTTACGATTTTTGCTACAGAGGACACGAAAAAAGCTTTAAACAAAAATAATATTAAAGCTGTGAGACTTTATAAGGTCCATGAGCATGGATTGGAGCCTAATATTATGCAATGTCTGCAGGATGGGCGTATTGATATGGTAATAAACATTCCTTTACCAACTACAATCGAGGAGAAATTTAAAACCATTATGGAAGACGAATATAAAATTAGACGCATGGCAGTAGACTACAATATTCCTGTAATAATCAATCTACAGCTAGCAAAAGCTGTTATCGACGCTATAAAAAACATGCGTGAAAAGAAAATTGAAATAAAGTCGCTTAACGAGTATCATAAAACGCTAAAAGAAGTATATTGGTAAATAAAAAAATCTGATTATTTGAATCGTTATATTAAGGATTCTATTGTAAAATCTGTTTTAAATCTCCTAATTAAAATTGTTAAAATTTCTTTTTTTGATTTCATTTTACCGTCATAAGAAATTTTGAATACTTTTTGTTGCGGATTGTATTCTACAGGATACTTAGAGCGATTGATATCGAAATAGAGCTCTAAATCTTCGTAAATTCTTTTTATTATATATGTCTGATTTTCTATAGGTATAGGATTTAAAATTTCGAATTCTAAACCTTTTTTCTTTAAAAGATTCTCTAAAAAATGCTTTTCTTTCCTACTTAACCTTATTAACCTTATTAACCTATATTTCCTAAAATGCCCTATAGTCCACCAGCTAAAAGTATAAAGCAAAATAATCCATAAAGAAGTAATATAAGCAGTTATTGGTGCACCCAAATTAATTAAGAGCCAGTTAAATACGCCAAGGAAGAATCCACTAAAAATATAAGCTTTTATCGTCCACCATTTTTTCGACCTTTCCATCAATAAGTTCCCTCTATTATTCGTTCTATAAATTTTTAATTTAAGTTTAAATTTTTTTTCCTAACTTTTTAACTAATATTATATCGGTTTTCTAATATTTATCAATAAATCAAACTATTTATTTGTTAGCCAAAAATGAGAATTAGGGGTCTTTTTTTCCTCTAGATTTTGGGTATTTCAGAATTCCACCTAAGAACAATGGAGTAGCATACATTATACAAAATGGTATGTTGTATAAAAATGCAATTATCACAGGTTCTCCTAGATTAATTGAAATTATACTTTTGTGTAACCATGTAAACAAAAAAAAGAGGGTTCCCATGATGAAACACCCTTTTCTTGTATTCCCTCCATGGTATAATTTTTTAAACCATATAGTCAACCATTTCATTCTTAGATTTTTATCCTCTTTATTCTATAGAGATATAATTTTTGTTTATAAGGTGCGTGATTAATTTTTTTCTCTCAAGCTTTAAAATCAAGAGATTCTCCACAATTTGGACAAAATTTAAATTTGAATTCCATATGATGCCCACAAACGGGACAATATAATCCCGATTCGGCACGTTCTGGTTGAACTTGAACCTGTTCTGTTCTATATAACTCAGTTGGCACTTGAAAATAGCCTCGACGGTATCCTAAATCGAATCTTACTTTTAACGATGTGAAAAGAGTGGTCAATAAACATATAAAAAGTGGTCCAAGAATGATTGATACTAAATTATTCAATAACTCGTTCAAAAATAGCATATCATATCTCCTGGTTGCTGGGTTATACCATGAGGCTAATGTAATGGCGTCCACTTGCCATACAAGGTTTAAGAACGAACCGAAAATCATACTAATAACGCGGATAATTAAAGAGCTGATAACTAAAACTCCAATGATTTTCCAAAATGCTCCTTTGGTAATTTTTCTTGCTTGTTTGATAGGTTTTTCTATGTTTTCAAATTGATAAGTGAATACTGAACAAATATAAAGTCCGAAAATTGTAAATCCAGGAATCAATAAAAACCAGAACCCAAGTGGAACTCCAAGACCAAGAATAGCAAGGACTACAAATAGTTTGGAATTATATGATTTCTTTATATCTTGAACGAAATCAGTATCTAAGTTTAAGTACTTCTTGTAGAGGTAAATACTCACGGAACTCATAGCTAAGACTATAAATAATGAGTTAATAATGCTATCTATAAAGATAATGCTAAGACCAAATAGTAAAAAATTCATGAGTTGAGCTATATCAGCTTCCGTCAGGTTTGAAGGATCGATCGTACCAATTATATTTTCTCCAAGAACATTTCTTTGCCAATTCAGATCTGCTAGTAAAAAAATCTTTAAAAACAAGTAAATTACATAAAAAAGGGTGAGCGGTACGATAATTCTTGACCAGTTTTTTCCAAATAAGCGAAAACCATCGGAAATAGATTCACCATAACTTTTTTTTGCTATTCTTGTTAATTCTTGAGATTCGCGCGACATAATTTTTCTTATTTATATGTAAGTAAAGCCCAATTTAATAAGATTCAAAGTAAGCTAATAAATATTGTTATAATTTGTTTCTGAATTCTAAATTAACATTCCTTTGCCAACAACAGTCAAAGAGAAGTTTAAAACCATTATGGAAGACGAATATAAATTAGACGCACGGCATTAGACTACAAATATTCCAGTAATAATTTATTTGCAGTTAACAAAAGCAGTCATTGACACTGTAAAAAATACGCGTGAAAAGAAAGTAGAAATAAAGTCGTTTAACGAGAACTACTAAACGCCAAAAGAAGTATATTGGTAAGAGAAATAAAAAAAAAATTTTAGATTTTTTAATTAATATTAATCTCGTTTAATTTTTGTGAAGATCCAAGGAACTAAAGTAATAACTAAGAACGACAGTATGAAGTATTTAGTAAATCTCCAAACGAAAAAATCAGATGAATAAATGCTTAATGCAAAATAAAAAACTATTGTTAATACTAACCCTATTACAAGATTAATAAGTTTCTGTTTGTTATTGAGTGTTTTTGGGTCGTAATGAATTTTTTCGTTTTCGATTAAATAACCAAGCGATATTCCCATTAGCGCGCCACTACACAAACCGTAGTCAATTTTAGTAGTTGGAAAGATAATAAGAGCTATAGTTAACATGGCAATTGGAATTATTATTGATAGAATTACCTTGGTTAAAAAATTCAAAGACTTGGCTTTTTCAGAGAGTAGTGGCTCAAAGTAGATGAATAAAACCAAGAAAAGCGTGCCGAAAAAGAATCCACCCCACACATCTTGTAGATCGTGCACTCCAATTACGATTCTCGATATTCCGATTAAATAGATGAATATTATAAATAGCCATTGAAGAATTTTATTATTTTTTTTGTACGACTCATAGGACATTAGTCCCCAAACTGCTACGGCATTTTGTGAATGTCCAGAAGGAAAGCCGAAACCCTCAGCAACCGGTTCACCATCCCATATATTAGTCCAAGGACGGGGATCTTGAAAGATGTCCTTTAAAATTCCGTTAACATAAACAGAACCTAAAAGAGAGAACCCTACATTTCTTCCAAATTTTATATCGTATACGAATACTAAAGCCGCAAGTAATAGGATCAGTACAATGTCTTCTCCCATATAGGATATTGCCCGAAAAATTGCGAAAGTGATTGTATTACCATAGAATAATTCGTTGAAATATAAGTTAAGCCCTAATAGTAACAAGATTCCTCCAACTACGAAATTGACCGCTGCGATTATTACTATAATGAGTAATATCTTTTTTGATAAAGTTGTATTTTCACTCATATTTATTTTCACTTACATTTTTTTTTTAATAGATTTAACAAAGAATATGATCATATTCTTACGAACTAATATAAAAGATTTTGTTAAAAAATAATGGAGCAATAATCTATTATTAATAAATATTCGTTAATTAAGCTAGTTTTTTAAATTCTAAAGCCAATACAATATTTAAAATAAATTTCTGCGTTATATATTAAAGAAATAATAAATAATTGTATTATTAATAGAAAGCTTGAAAAAGATTGAAATAGATTAAATAATAAATTAAATTTAGCGTAAGTTAATGGTATTAATTTAAAGTAAAACACAAAATATTGGGTGTAAGGCTAATTTATTATCGTGGATACATCTTAATTCGCTTGAAAATAATTGGAACGCAGTGGAAGATCGTAGAAAAATTAAACGATTTACAACCCAAAAAAGGTGAAGATTGGAGGATTACTTACGCATCCCCTACTTATGGCGGTTGGGATTTAATTGTAGAATGTATATTTAATAATTTGGAAGATTTGGATAAAATCGTGTCCTTCTGTAGAACTGATGAAGATTTAAAAGAGTGGATCGATGCTACAACAACTCTGATCAGCACGAAAAGAAATTTTGAAGGATAGATTTATTTTTTCTTATTTTATAACTCAAATCAAATTATTAATAATAATCTCGGAAATATCTGATGAGTACTCACCTGTTCTCCTGATGCTTTCTATTATAAACCCTATTTCAACGAGATATTCTGAATTTGGATTAATTTTAATAAAATTGCATATATTTGTTAATTTATTAGTGGATTCGATGGTTTCATTTGCTAATGTTATACTATTTTGAAGCCATGCGTCTAAACTCATGTTCAATAAATCTAGAGATATCTTACTAGCATTCATAATGTTTTTGAATAATTCTTTATCGATTTTATGGTAATCTATAAGTAAAACATTTCGTGCAATTTTTACGGCGTGATCCGCAATTCTCTCTAGAAATCGGCTTATAAATTTATAATTACTGGCATCTTCTAATGTAATACTTAATTTTTGGCACAATATAATATCCCGTAATACAATGTGAGCCTGGCGCTCGACTAGCCAATTTAATCGATCAATTTCGTCATCACTTTCAATTACTTTTTCAGCTAGCCTTTTATCCCCCGTTTCCAAGGATTTAAGTGCGTCTTCGTGCATACCATTAGCTAGGATATACATTCTCCTGATCGTTTTTTCAAATGGCATTTCTTTTGGGTCTAGTAAATCTTTTATTATAATACTGTTATCAGTTTCTTCTATTATTTCAGTTCCTATTGTAATTTTTCTAAAATTTCTTACGGTATCTCTTATTTGTGACTCAATCTTTTTACTAGATTTCACTTCTATAATGTTATACCCCATGATATAAGCCCCAACTAATAATCGAAACAAGAAATCAGAGTCTTTAATATCGTCAACGTCGATCTTCTTTTCTCTTATAAGCTTTTCTGAACTTATGTAAGGAGTAATAAGCAAATTACCATCTGGTTGTGAAAGGATTCCAATTGTATCTTTAACCTGAATTCCATGCTTACCAATCCATTCTCTTGGTAGACTAATAATATAAGTAGACCCACCCGTTTTTTGTACTTTTCTTGTTTCAATATTGAACGCCATAACTTTTTCGACTTGTTTTTATTTTTTCTTTTTACTCTATTGTTTATAAATAATATATTTTTCTTTTTAATAAATACTTTATATAGTGGATCTATAGAATATATACTCTATATATAATAGTTTTAAATCTTAAACTTTTTAAAAAAGGTAAAATAGAAAATGAGATTTCTCAACAAACGATATACCAGTTATTTTTACAAATACTACTTTGAAACATAACTATATGCTTGAGTTATAAATCCTATCTTGGGATGAAAGTATTATATAGTTCCTATTAAGACACGATTATGTTTTTTATTTTAATTTGGTAGAGCTTTCTTCGTTTTTTTGTTTAAAATTTTATGCTCTTCTATTTATAAAGCGTTCTTTGAAATACATTTAGTATATATAATATATATCATCAATATTTAGCTATAATCTAAGTAGAGATTTCTTAAATTTTACTTATGATACCATTAATTAACAAAAATAAACAAGAAACAGTTAAATCTAAAAAAAAATCTAAAAAAAGTGAAAAAAAAAAAATGGAAAAAAAAATGGTTTATTATTTGGCAATTATTGGAATGATTGCTATGTTCTTTGTTGGTTGGGGAGTAACAGCTCTAACAACTCCTCCTGCAGGAGCACAGAAAGTAACGATTATAATTTCTGGATCAACAACTTGTGAACCTGTAATTACTGAATGTGCAGATCAATTTATGGCAATTAATCCTAATGTCGATATTTCCGTATCAGGTACTGGCTCTGGCTCTGGAATTTCAGATACTATTAATGATTTGAACGATATTGGTATGTCGTCAAGGAACATAAAAAGTACAGAGAATGTATCAGCAGGTAATGATTTAGTAGATTACAAATTTGCGAAAGATGGAATCGCTGTTATAATTGATGCTGATCATCCTAACGCAGTTTGGTTAGAATCAAATGGTCTCACCCTGGATCAAGTATTTTTAATCTATAATGGTACTTATGACACATGGAATGATATTGATGCATCTTTATCAACTGAAGATATTGATATTCACACTAGACCTGATGGTTCTGGTACTAGAGCCACATTTGAAGAACTAGTTGAATCTGGTGGTGAAGAACTTGGAGATAATTCTGGCTATACTAGTTCAGTTACTGGATATATTGAAGTAGCTTCTAATACTGTCATGGTTCAACAAGTTGGGGGTAATTCATATGGTTTTGGATATTGCGGTCTCGGTTATATTGATGCTAATGTTATTGCTATTCCTGTTGATGGAGTTGTTCCTTCAACTTCTACAATTTTAGACGAAACATACCCAATCTCTAGAGCATTACACATGGTAACAAATGGACCTGCTAGTGGATGGGTACAAGCCTTTATTGATTTTGTTTACGGTCCTAAAGGACAACAAGTAGTTGCTGATGAAGGTTTTGTTCGTCTTTGGTTTTAAAATTTATGTTTAAATTTAAACAAAAAAAATATCTAATTTTTTTTTAATATCTCTTTATTTAATTTCTTTCAATAATCCAAATCTTTATTTTAATATGCAGAAGTTAATATATAGCGGTTATTTTTGTCTAGAAGCAATTCATACAATTATATATTATGTCTTTTGATTTTTTTTACTTAACCTGGTTGATTGATAAGGTTATTTAATTTATATAGTTCTTTTCAATGTCAAATAATGAATGAATGCAATATCAGTTTAATAGTAAGGAAGATATAGGAAATATTAGATCGTCTAATGATTTATTTTGATTATCCGTCCTTTAAAATACATTTTTGTTATATTTATTTCTATATATAGACCTATGTATGTTCTATAAAGTAATATGAATATGTTGATAAGCTAATTGTATATTATTTTTATTAGGGATTATTAGTAGAAGTATTAAAATGATTAAAAAAGATGTAGTAAAGATTGCATTGGTACCATGTTCTAGATGTGGAAGAGTTTTTAAAGCCGAGATTACACAAGACATTTTAAATGATGTCGAAAGATATCCATTTACTATTGTTTTAATGCATGTTTCGGTGGAAAATGGAAAAAAAGAGATACATACTCTTGTCGCATATCTCGACAAATCTTTAAACTGTAGACATGTTACAGTTCTACTAGGAAGAAGATTATTCATAACACCTTATGTTTTATATAATCCTAATCTGCTAATACTCTCATGTAATAGGAGTTTAACAAAAAATAATTATATAGATGATGTTAAGACATGATGATAAAACAATCTGTAAACAATATGTTTAAAAAGAATATTTATAAGGTAGTTGTAGGAGGAGAAGGTGCTGTTGGAAAAACAACAATTTGCCAAAGACTTGCCGGAACTTTGGAACGTGAAAAAGAGAGGCTTATGACGATTGGTGTTGATTTTCATAGTTTAAAAATTAAAAAAGGTGAATTATTTGAAGCTCAAGTTTGGGATTTAGGGGGACAAGAACAATTCAGACCTTTTCAGCATCATTTTTTCAAAAATGTTAAAATTGCTATATTTGTATTTTCTGTTGAATGGTTTGATACAATGGTATATATTGATTTTTGGTTAAATATGTTGAAATATGACAATCCTGTTAAGATTTATCTAATTGGAAATAAAATCGATTCTCCTAATAGATTTGTAAGAATTGATGAAGCATTAGAGTTCGCTAGAGATAGAAATTTGTCATATTATGAAATTTCTGCAACTAAAGGAACTGGTTTTGAAAATTTTAAAGAAGATTTAATCCAAACAATCCAATCCATAGCAAATTTAAATATTAATTAATGGAATAAAAATTTTAGAAATTTTTTTATAATTAAACTAATCTTTCTTTTATTATTCTTACTTCAAATTAAGTTGATTAATATCATTATTAATCCTAAGTTCAAAAATTAGCAAGTATATATACTATATATATCAATATAATTTATGTTAATTATTAATTTATGGAATCTAATTTTATATTCTATTATATAATTAAACAAAATGTCTATATCTCTTATATTTAGATTTAATATTTAATATAGCATTAAGAATTGAATTCTTAATTGAACAATGTCTCCAGAAACCGTTTTTGATGAGAAGTTATTAATATACGATGAAGATTTTTCTTATTTAAAGAAAAACAGAGATCCTATCATAAAATGGACTTTATTTTTTTTTGCTTCTATAGCAACAATTTTTGTATTTTTGATAATAATCTTTTTATTTATTGAGGGAGCTCCCTTTTTTGGTGCGGTTCCTTTAAACGAATTTCTTTTTGGCACAAATTGGCTTCCTTCAAATGGAGATTATGGTGCCTTACCTATTATTGTTGACACACTTTTGGTTGTTATGGGCGCTATAATTATTGCTTTACCTTTAGGGTTAGCAACAGCAATTTTTATAGCAGAAATTGCACCACCGAAACTTCGGAAAATCCTTAAATTTAGCGTGGAAATATTGGCGGGTATTCCCTCTATCGTGTATGGATTTTTCGGTCTTATTGTTTTGAATGTCTTTATAAAAGATGTATTTAATTTACATCATGGAAACACATGGTTATCTGGATCTTTAATTCTAGCAATAATGGCTTTACCTACAATTGTATCTGTATGTGAAGATGCAATAAGAGCTGTTCCAAATTATTATAGGGAAGCCTCTTTTGCTATGGGAGCTACAAGATGGCAGACTATATATAGGGTAGTAATTCCCTCAGGCATGTCTGGCATTACTGCTGCTATTATTCTGGGGATTGGTCGTGCTTTAGGTGAAACCATGGCAATGTTACTAGTAATAGGAAATTGTAAGATATTTCCTGAACCAATAACAAATATGTTAGATTGTGTAGCAGTAATTACTTCAACAATAGCTGCAGGTTGGGGACCTACTGAACAAGGAAGCTTAGAACAAAGGAGTTATCTGGCTTTAGCAATTCTTCTATTCTTAATGACCCTTATTATTAATACAATTGCTAATCTAATATTATCTAGAATTAAAAGAAAATTTTCAGGTGAAAAACCTAAAGAAAGATTTTCAAAACTTAAAAAGTTTAATTTTTATGAACGCATTCAAAATTTCAAACAATTGATATCAACTGTAATTATTTCTGGATTGATTGCTATTATTCCAATTGATATGATGTCTAGGGTGATAGGGGTATCGATCTGTATAGGATTAAGCTTAATAATATATATTCGTAAAAAAATACCTCAAAAATATAAGAAATTAATTACATATTCAGTCATCTTATCTATTATAGGGTGGATACTAAGTACTTGGATTGGAATAATCTTGGCAATAACTATATGTGTTTTATTTATAGGAACAGGATTAATAATTAGAAAAATATCCACAGTAGCTCAACAAAAGTTATGGTTTTCAATAATTTATTTATGTTCTTTATTTGTTGTATTTGCTGTCGGAATTTTAATATTTTACATAATTATTAGGGGATTCCCTGTTTTGCTTGAACCTGACTTTCTTATCGGGTATCCAAGTCATAATGGGAGAGACGGTGGAATCTTTCCAGCAATTGTAGGAACATTTCAGCTTACAATAGGGTCAATATTATTTGCGCTCCCACTTGGTGTTTGTGCTGGAATTTATCTCTCTGAATATGCAAAAAATAATAGAATTACTCGATTTATAAGAGCAAATATAGATAATCTAAATGGTACACCTTCCATTGTATTTGCTTTATTCGGTTTTGTATTTTTTATATTATTTTTTGGGTTAGGAAGAAGTTTATTAGTAGGAATCTTAACCTTAGGATTAATGATTCTTCCAACAATAATAAGAACTACTGAAGAAGCTATTAAAGCAATACCTCAATCATTTCGAGAAGGTAGTTTAGCTTTGGGTTCGAGTAAATGGAAGAGTATTAGCAAAATTGT
>JAUWHC010000070.1 GCA_030606095.1 Promethearchaeota archaeon
ATAATTGAAAAGTTATACGCAAAGAGCATAGCAAAACTTGCGTATAAGAAAGGTTATAGCAAAGAAGAAATATTCTTGGCTATTAGAAGTTTAGAAGAAAAGAGTTGGATTGTAACCAACGAAAGAAGAACCAAGTTAGAAATTCTAAACAACGAGAAACTATCAAAAATTCTTAACTTCATTAAAGAAAATCCGGGTATTCACGCAAGGAACGAAAAAATCGAAACAGAATTAAACATTACAAGAACGCCATTTTTAAAACATATAATGACTTTAGAACGATTTAAATTAATTAGATCAAAAAAAATAGGAAAATCGCTGCATTATTTCTTGGTTGATGTTCCCGAGGATTACGATAAGTATAAGGTGATATTTTCCAACCCCTTAATCCCTAAATTAATTGAGGAAGTTTTTAAAGATGAGAGTATTGCCATTTCAAAAATAGGAGAAATTCTTGATGTTTATTCTGGTACAATTCAATATCACATGAAAAAGTTAAAAGATTTGGATCTAATAAAGTCTATTAAGGATAAACAAAATCAAAAAATACATTTGGTTAATATTGAAATACTCAAAAAGTTTAACGAGTTTTTCAAAGAACCTAACTTTTCTATATTATTGCAAGGTTTATGACTTTGTTTAAACTAAACTGTGTTGTATTTTTGGAAGGGTTTTCAATAAAATTTTAATTGCGTTATCAACCCCAACCATCATATCAGGATGAATTTCGTTTGAATTAAATAGATCAAACTGAGGATGGCCTGGTAAATCTGATACTGAAAGAATTGAAGCTGTTTTTAGGTTATAGAGTTGACCTAACAAAAATAAAATCGAAGATTCCATATCGATTGCTTTGATATTGATTGCTTTTAATGCTCGTATAAAATCAAATGTTTCACAAAATAACGCATCTGTCGTCCAAAGAAGTACTTCTTTTGCTTTTTCAGGATTAAAAGCACGAGCTTCTTTGATTAATAAATCCTTTAAAATCTCATTTGGTCTTGAAATAAAAATAGTGTGATTTCCTGCAATTACATTTTGAACAGTTGACAAAGGATTACTTATTGATTCTAGTTGATTCAATAACATCTGATTAGCTCTAATATATTGAGGGGTCGTTCCATCATCGCAGTAAGCTAATTTTGGAACCACAACATCTCCAATATTAATATCGGTGTTCTCTTCATAAATCCCTCCGCAAAAATCCACTCTAACAATAACTTTTGCTTTAGAACGTTTCAAACATTCTATTGTAAGCGCTGCGTTTGGACATCCTACTTGAGAACGAATTACACTTACTCTAATTCCGTTTAATATTCCATTATAAACTCTACCATGAACAATCTTATTTTGTAACTTATTAACTAACTTTTTCATTACTATCTTAACTGCGGGCATTATAACAATCTCATTAATGTTTGAAGAGCTAGTTTCTAATATCATTCTCACTATCTTTTCGTCAACACTGATAAATTTCAACCCCAGATTAAGCATTTGGCTTTTAATTTTATTTAACATTTTAGTTCGAAAAAATTTTAATCCGTTTTTAATTATATTTTATAAGTCGCTTGCTAATTACTGAGCTACTTATATTTCTAAATAATAATTTTTAATATCTTAAGTAAATACATTTACCTATAATTATAAACTACTAGAATTCGAAGAAATAATAGTGATACTCAAATATGAAAAACCAATACATTGTTAATGATAAAATTACAAACGATTTTGTTGAAAAATACACTAAAACGACATACCGCATAATTGGTAAGAATAAACACACTGCAATTAAACCTTGTCATTGGTTAGAACAAAAATTATTAACAGGTAGAGATAATCGAAATTGTTATAAAGGAGTTTTTGGAATTCAAAGCCACAGATGTTTACAAAATACTCCTTCTATGCCGTTCTGCAACCATCAATGCGTATTTTGTTGGAGAGACATTGAATTAGGAAGTTTGGGTGCTGAATTTATTGTTGAACCAGACGAGCCAAAAGATCTAGTTGATGAAATGATCCGCCACCAGCGTGATATTATAAAAAATCATTTGCCATTAAGAAGATATCTTGAAAATTACGAAATTATGGTGGATGTGCTCAATTTTATGTTATCAAATGATGAAAATCATAATGTCAATTCACTTTCTATAAACCTTCATGTAAGTAAAAACAAGGTTGACCGTGCTGTTAATTTACTGAAAAATCAAAAATTTATTAAGGCTATAGATGATTCTTTGAAAAATTATAGACTCGAGAAAGAGATTTCCTGCTGTATTGATTCACGAGATGAAATCGTAAAGTTATTCAATTTAGCATTAACGACTCCTGATGAAATAATGCAAGTTCATGGCGAAGCAATGAATCCAAATCACGCAGCAATATCACTTGATGGTGAACCGCTATTATATCCCAAAATAGGCGGATTGGTTGAAGAATTCCGAAATCGCAACATGACGTCATTTATTGTAACTAACGGAACGCTACCAGAAAGACTTGAAAGTATGAATTCATTACCTTCCCAACTTTATATAACCTTACCTGCACCAAACGAGACAGTGTATAAAAAAGTCTGCCGCCCTATGATTAAAAATGGGTGGAGTAGAATTTCGGACACCTTAGATTTAGTTGAAAATTTATCTTGTAGAAGCTTAGTAAGACTAACAGCTGTAAAAAACTTAAATTTATCTGAAAATTACATAAAGGACTACATTAAATTAATTGAAAAAGCTAATCCAAATTTTTTTGAAATAAAAGGATTTACGTTACAAGCAAAAGCACTCATGATCAACGAAAGACTAAAAAGCGATAAAAAACCTCAATTTTATTTCCCAGAATACGAATATTTAGAAGATTTAGCTCTAAAGTTCGAAAAGATTGGAAATTTTCCTTTAATATATAAAAATGAAGCGAGTAGAGATTTCTTATTTGCCGTGAATTGGGATAAAGACAAAGACCCAAAAATAACAACCCCATAAAAACGTAAAAAAGAGTTTTAAAACTTATTTTGTTAGGTGTGTATTTATAGTGCGTTTCAGTTTGTCTAAATTTATTTTCTTTAAAGCAGAAAATTCTAAATAGAAAGTTTTAGAGCGATCGTTATCGATCTTCTCGTTTACATGAATTAGATTTAGTCCATAATCCTTAGCGGAATTGATAAATAAAGAAATTATTTTTTTCTTATCAAAAATTGAAATTTTATCAATTTTATTCAAAATTACTAAAAGAGGGATATTATATTCTTTCAAAAATTTAATTAATTCAAATGTTAAGGGAATTGTAATCTGGCTTTTAAAGTGATATTTTTTTAGCTCATCTTCAATTCTTAAGATATTGATGATTACTAAACCAAAAAAGTAGTCGTCGTGATGCTTCTCAATATGTACAACTAATTGTTTCTTTATATGTTCTTCTCTACGACGACTAGAACTTTTCATATAACCAAAACCAGGTAAGTCCATAATGTCGTAAGTCATTTGAGGAAGTGTAATAGGTTTAATTAATAAAGTACTTCCTGGTTGTTTACCCGTTTTTCCTTTAAACTTTCTTGGGTTTGGAAGCAAAAGTCTCGTAATTGAACTTTTCCCGACATTTGAATTTCCTATAATTAGGAGAGTAGGTTTTTTCTTCATTCTATTAAATTAATAAATATAATCTAAAATTTTAATTTTAAGAATAGATAAAAAAAATGAATTAAGTTTTTATATAAGAATATGCTTATACACTTATAATGATATCAAGACATCAAAAAGTAAAACTAATGGCAGAGGTTTTCAAGGCGCTAGGTGATTCAAATAGACTTAGAATAATTAAAATGTTAGCATCTAATATGGAGAATTCTCTTTGTGTCGTAGATTTAGCAAAAAGACTTGGTATTACTCAACCCGCAACTTCCCAACACATTAAAGTTTTAAAAAACATTGGAATTCTTGAACCAAATCGAGAGGGATACCATGTATACTATTACATCAATAAAAAAATTTTAAAAAAATATAAAGTAGAAATTGATGAATTATTTAAAATTGCGTTTGAGAAATGTTCAGATTTTGATACTTGTAATGGTATTGAAGAATAAGTTGTGTTATTGATATCATCAATCAAATTAATAATTAAATTGTATTCTTTCAACTATAAGAATATGCATATAAACTTATTGAGATGATAAATAATTTATAAAGGAGGTGAAAAAATGAAAAAATCAGAAAATGATTCGCTAAAGTTTTCCATTTATATCCAAGTGCTTATTGCTCTGCTATTAATCAATCTTATACACAAAATAGTACGTGAGATCCCTGGTTCTATGAATCTACTAGTTGCTGCGATAACAACAATAACTGCTGCGGTAATTCTTATAATCAGTATTATTCTTCTATTATTTAAAAGAAAAGAAGGATTGATACTTGGATTGATTCCTGCTGCTTGGGCAACGTTCCAATGGGTCATATACCATGTAATAATGGGTAACCCAGATATAAATGGAATTTGGTGGTATCCCATTTTCCCTATTGTCCAAGGTCTATTAATTATATACTTTTCAATATTGGCATGGAAAAATGAAGAAAGTTTTAATAAATAATTATTATTCTCTGGGGATAATTCCTTTTAGGTTATCACCAAATTTAATTATTTATTCTTACACGCTTAGAATTGTTTGAATAGAAATTCGATTGTTTTAAGGATTTAATATACTATTTTTTTCTTTTTACTATTTTTTAAATAATAATTATACAAGGACCGTCCCATTAACCATCTATAAATTATAGTACTAAAAATATTGAATAATTTCAAATATCTAAAAAATTGTCTTTTAGAAAATCTGTGTACATTTTTTTCTTTTCTTCTTCTTTTAGAATAGGCCTTGTACTGATAGGTTCTCCAACTTCTTCTAAAATTTCTCTGATGCCTTTTATTCCAATATTAATTTTAAATTTTCCTCCTTTCATATATCTAACAACTTGCTTGTCGTTTAAAGTAAGTCTCAATATGTAACCTAGTCCAAAATAGAATTGATTTTCTGGGATGGGATCAATGGGGCTTTTGCTCGTGACTTCTTTCAGCATATCATAAAGCAACACCTTACTCGCGATACTATCTTCTGCTTGGTAAACTAAATAATAAAGAGAGTGGTACCAAATTTTATTGCGTTTATTCTTGGCACGTTCTATAAATTTTTCTGGAGTTATGATTTCCTTAGCTTTTTCTTTTTTCCGCTCTATTAGTTCTTGTTTGATACGTTCTTCTAATTCTGAAGAGACTCCTCTGCTAACGGGGGTTTGGAGGATCTCTTCCCCAGTTAATTGGCTATCCTCTTGTTTTACTGTTTCTATAGCTTTCTGCATATCCTGAAGCTCGTCAAAATCGATTTCTTCGAGATCAGAGAAATCACTAATCATTGCTTCCTTTTGTGCTATGTATTCTTCGCGTTCGCTTATTTGGGGCTTAGACCTAATTAACTCAAGTTCTTTTGATACCTCCTTTTCAATAGCTTCTTCGTTTTCTAAGGACTCAAGTTCTTTAACTTTGGCTATTGCTTCTTGCATCTCTTTTAACTCCTCGAGGTCTAAATCTTCCAAATCAGAAAAGTCAGTTTCGAGATTTTTCATATCTGATAAATAGGTTTCTAAATCATTTTGCTCTTGTGTTGACTCTTGTTCATCATCATCGCTTTTTTCTTCTTTCTGATTTTCTCGATCTTCTGACATCCTTTAATCACATCTAATTAAATTAATTAATTCTAAAAATACCTATAATATTAATAGTAACCTTTAATTCTTTAAATGTTAAGATTTGTATAAATGTATATAAGTAAAATAATTTGAAACATTTTATTAATAATAACTATAAAAAGAAATTTTTTCACATAATATTATGTCAAATGAAGAAAAAGAATATAAATTTAAAATAACTGTCAGCGGTGATCCTGCTGTCGGAAAGACGACATTAGTTAAAAAGTATACTACGGGATCGTTTCAAAAAGATTATATCGCCACCCTGGGTGCTCAGTTTTCAAAATACGAAGAGATAATAGAAGGAAACCAAATTAATTTATTCATATGGGATATTGCAGGTCAAGATGCTTTTGAAGTAATGCGTAGTAAGTTTTATAATGGAAGCAGTGGAGCAATTATTGTTTTTTCTCACGCTCCAGAAGAAATAGCGAGTTTTAATCACATAGATAAATGGCTTAAAGAACTTAATGAATATTGTGGAAATATTCCAATTGCGATATTTGGAAATAAGATTGATTTAATTGATGAGAAAGATTTAGCTCTAAATGAGGATAAAGTAAATTCTGATTTCAACATTGGAAAATATTCAAAAGATCATAATTTCCTTGGATATTTTAAAACTAGCGCTTTAACAGGCCAAGGGGTAATCGAAGCATTTCAAGCTTTAGTTAGGAAGCTCTATTTAAAAGCTAAAATGTAATTAAAAATAATATTAAATAAACAGAAATAATAAAAAAATTTAGGTTTTCTTGTAAATAAACCTATCCCAGCTCGAAGTATTAGGAAGGTGATCAGGCATTTTTTTTCTTTTTCTAATTTCGAGGATAAGATCTTCTTCAAGACTTTTAGGTACTTTATCAAAACCAGAAAATTCGTATCCGAAGAACGCACGTCCTTGAGTTGAACCGCGTATATCATCAGCTATACCAATCGTTTCAGCAGCAGGAATCGTACCATGAACTCTAACATATTCTCCTTCTGGAATTACATTCGTAATTCTACCTCGTCGCTTGGTTATAATCGAATTCACTGGTCCTTCTGTTCCATCTGGTGTTTTCACATCAATTCTCTGAATAGGTTCAAAAAGATGAGGTTCAGCGTCCAACATTGCTAAGGACATGGCAGAGAAAGCCATTCCAGCGATTTGCCCGTAGGAAGTATGTCGTGTGTCCTCGTGGATGGTCATATCTGTAAATACTATTTTAAAACCTGCAGCTGGTTCTTTTGCAAGAATGCACTCTCCAAGCCAATCTCTAAAAGCGGCTGTTAGATAAGATTTTACTTTATCAAATCGTTGTAAACCAGATGTACCGTTCACAAGTAAGCTTCCTTGGTAAACATCTACTATACGTCTAGCTTCTTTGGCGTCCCAGCCAGCGTCTTCCCTTAAAACTTTTGCTCTATCTTTCTCATTCATCAAATCAGTGATTTTTCCGGTTTCAATTAATTTCTCAGTTGTTTCATCTAGAGGCTCTAAGTATAACAAGATTCGGTTGTGAGTATTGGCAGATTTAGTATAAAATACTTTACTTCTCTTGGTAATTTTTTCTCGGTATACTATAATTGGTTCACCGATTATAATAGGAACTTGATTATTAATCCGTTTGGTAAGGATTTCAATTTGAAGCGGATCTATTCCACTTAGAATGAACTCTCCAGATTCTTTGTCCCGCCGATACATTGCAGTAGGATCTGCTTGAAGCCACTTACTTACTACCGTATCTAATTTGTCGATTTCGTGAGGATCTCGTGGCTTAATACTTCTTGAAACTACGGGTTCGCACGCATATTGGATTTTTTCAAAAGACGGCAGAAGTAAAGCTTCTTTTTTATCCTTTGGGACATCACTAGCTGACATAAATGTCTCTCCAGAGGGACAAATAAAACCATATAAAGCAAATAGATTTCCTGCAGGAATTTTTGGGACATCCAATAGATCTGTAATTTCCATGACTCCCAATCGTTTTACTCGATTACTTGTTCTGTTATTGACCAAATAGATCGAGTCCGATAGTCGGAATGTTCCAGAAAAAACCCTGCCTATTAAAGTTGGTTGATATCCTCTCCTTGGATCTAAAAATATTTTAGTAATCATACCATATAAAGGACCATTCGGATCACTTTTTTGAAGCGATTGTCCTAGTTCTGAGCTGAGATCACCGCCCCAAACATGAGGTATCCTATATTTTGCTGCTTCCACAGGATTGGGTAAATGATCAACTACCATTCTTAACATTGGCTCGTCGAGTGGAAGATTCTCTCTTAACCACTGAATGTCCCCTTCGGTATATTTTGCGAAAACATCTTGTGGTGTTAAACCTTTTTCTAATAATATTTCGTATGTAAAACCCCATCCGTGCTTAGCTGACCCTACAGCAACGCTGTTTTTAGCAAAATCAACGCTCCATTTAGATCCTTCTGGCCTAATCTTTTTGATTAACTCATTTACCTGTTTTGAAATTTTATCTATTTTCATAAAAGTGTTTTCTGGGCTCAACTTAAGCTCGCTAATTAAACGATCTACTTTATTGATAAAAAGAACTGGTTTGCAAAACTCTTCACCAACGGCTAATCGGATGTTTGTTTCAGTTTGAGTCATGACCCCTTCTAAAGCATCGACGAGAATTATTGCACCGTCACTCCCTCTAAGAGCACGCGAGACTTCTCCAGTAAAGGAGATATGTCCCGGCGTATCATTGATTTGAAGGATATATGGCTCATCATCATCAGGCTTTCTAGGGTCATTAAATGCGAGTAAAACTACGCTCGTAAATATAGTAATGCCTCTTGCCTGCTCCTCTTCGTCAGAATCGGTCATCTGAAGTTGTCCGGCATCTTCTTCTCGCATTAAACCTGCACGCCTTAACAAGTAATCGCTTGCGGTGGTCTTTCCATGATCAATATGAGCGACTATGCTAAACAACCGTTTTTTTTCGTATGAACCGGTAGTTATCAGATTCGCAATCTCGTCTGGGTTCTTTACTTTAACCATTGTAAATTCACTTTAAACTACTTTAATTTTTATATGATTTGTTTTCAATAATTGAGAAGAAAAATACGAGAAAAAATAAAAATTTTATGTATTTAGGCAATAAATTGTCTATTTCAGAACTCCTTGTTTAATTTATTTATTTCTATTCAATGTCTTCATCGGAGATTAAACATGTAGAAGAATCATATTTATCAAAGTATATAATGCTCTTTTACCTGAAGCCCTTTTGACATTGAAAGATTCTGAAATATTTACAACTCTTAGATTCTCTGGAATTTTATTTTTGACAAAAATTTTTAATAAATTAATAAATTCTGTGTATTCTCTTTCAGATTCTATCCATAAGAATTCGTCCCTTTCAAAAAAGTTTGGATTTTTTTTTCTAAACTTTATAGAATGATTTTTCTCTTTAATTGGAGGTCCTCTTCGTTCGTAATTTTTTGTTATTTTAGGTTTTTCACAAAATATAGCTATATTATATTCCTCAATATCATCTTCAAAGTAGACTTCAAATTCTATTTTGCCAAATCGTTCCGCGCGAGAGAATTCTTTTTCTCCGTTTGCCTTAATGTTTTCACCGATTG
>JAUWHC010000075.1 GCA_030606095.1 Promethearchaeota archaeon
ACTTATAAATGTTTTTAGAAAAAATAATCACAATTTTATGGCTCGCGCAATGACATTTTTGAATTTTTCTACATCGTTCACCAGTTTATCGGCGTCCTCATCGCTAATTTTATCGTCTTTGCCGTATTTATTCAACTGCGTCAACCAAAATTCAATTCTACCTAAGATCGCCTCTTTGTCTCCTAATATTTTACGTAATCGAATAAAAGTATCGTGTAGTTTATTTCTTATGTTCTGTGCTTTCCATTTAAGCATACAATAATCACTTACTTCTGCTAAGTTTTGAGTGATTGCCATAACATCAATGGTTTTCTCCCTTTCTTCTGACTTAATCTTCCTAATAATATTAATTTCCTCAAAGAGAATTTCGATGATTTTTGCTAAAAATCCTGTAAGTTGTCCTGGGTTTCCACACCAGACCCTCACTTCTAACGATTGGCTCGTCTCGGAAACGTATATTCTCGTTATAATTCTCCCTCCAGTAGTTTTTGCTTCCGAGCAAAACCACGCCTCTCCTTCGTAATTTCCTGTAGCATTTGAACCTTCATGGGAAGTAACGGAGCTAGTATCAAAGTTTTTCAGACTCCTTATAGCCGCTCTATAAGCTAATCGTGGGTCTAAATCGGCGATTAAAAACGCTCGTGCGTCATTTGCAAGCGTTTGTATAGCGACTTGGCAATCCTCTATTGTACTCATAGAAGTGCAAACCAAGGGACATTTGATTTGTACGTCTTTTTTCCGTATGTGGACTGTTTTTTTAATTCCTGAAGCTGTTCGATAAATGACTGAACCACTAATACTCGACACACCACATTGCTTAGGCTCCAAATAAAAATCTACTCCCCTAGAATTCTTGGCCTCGATTACTGGAACGTTGATTAATGGCTGTATTATCTTATAACTTGAAGGTGCGTCCAATAAAATTTTAACATTATTTATTGCCATACTACTCTTATTTCTAACGGCTACTTTGAAATGTAACTGGCCACCTTCAAAATCGTAATCTCTTACAACCTCAATTTTACCCTCGTCAATTGGTTGGGGCTTTTTCTGTTTCATACGAGTTGATCCTACTTGTGTTCGGGGGACGCTATAAGCCATAAAAATTCTCTTGTGCATGTCAATGTAACCATCAATGTCGCCCTTCCCAATTAATTGAGCTAGATTTTCTTCTATACTGGATTCAGTAACCCCCAATCGATTCGACAATTCTCTCAAAGGCATCGTTCTATATGCTCTTGCTAGTTCTTTTATTTTATCTTCAAGGTATTTTCGCGTCATAAATTCTCTTCTTTGAGTGAAAATTCCTTTAATCGAACCCGATTTGATAAGGTCGTGGAGTGATTTCCTTGCGAGTTCTTCTGCAATTTTTAACTTTTTTGCCAGCTTAGATAATTCAAACAATCCGTTTTCTTTAGAAAAATCTTTGATTTCTTTATAAATTTTATCAGAAGTAATAATTTCGTTGCCACGATCAGCAAAAAACGCGGTAACGGCATTAGTTCTCATTAAATTGACGCAAAACGATTTCGATAGTTCCTTTGGTATATCAAAAACTTTCGCAAGTTTATCTAATGAAATTCTTCCTTGTTTATTTATTTCTTTAATTAAATGGTCCATAATATATTTTTGAGTGTAATAAAATTGCTTAGTTTGTGAAAAGGAACCTTTTATCTGAAATTGACTTATTAATTTATATATTACTTTAATGGCTATTTCAGAACTCATGTCAAGCATGGTGGCTAAATCAGCTACTTTCAAAATACCCTCGTTTTGTATTTTTGAAAGGATTTTTTCTCTCATCTCGTACGAAATATGATAAAACATTTGGTCCTTCTGATCAAGTATGCCGTATATACGCTCCTCGTCGATGTATTGATTAATTAATTTTATCATTTGTTGGGCGGATATATTAAAAGACTCCAAAATCGTAGAGAAATTAGCGACTGGCGATCTCTTTAAAAATTCTAAAAAGCAATTAGGACAAACTTCTTTTCCGATTATTCTTTTTAAAGACCTACGACATAAACTTAACCGATATCCTTTTATCAAATTATACTTAGTTGCTTCTCTTGCTAGTTGTTCTTTAGTGGGAAAAAATAAGCCAGGGGATTTTAAGTAGGAGTTCCAGGCACAAGTTTCATCCGTACACTCTAAATAATATTGACCAGATGACAGTCTCTCTAACCTCAAAAGCGCTTCGCACTCAGGGCACTTACTATTTTCAATAACGGTACATTTATAAAACTTTTCAGCAGCACTTGCTTTTGAATAGAGTATTCCATGTTTTTTACAAAGCCAACTTTCTGTTGTAGCCATATGATGGATGCAAAAACTTGACTTGCATTTCTCACAAGTAAAAGAAATGTTTTGACTCTCACAGAATTTGCATTCCATTATCTGATTCTCTCCATAATTGTTGAAAGATATAGATTAGTTTATAATATATATAAAAATACTGATATAAATTATTTTATGAGACCAACTATTGATTTTTTTGAATTATTGATAAGTTTTTAATTTTTTGAATCAAATAAAAAAAAACTTATGGTATATATGTGATTACCTATAATTCATGGATTGGAAATACAGAAACTCCTAAAATCGATAGCACCATAACCGTTACATTAAAAATTATAATTATTAGGAGCATAATGTAATAAATTGTGTTCTTTCTGTTTTTAGTTGGCTTAACAATAAGCGCAGTACCTTGTTTAGCTAAAGCAAGTGGAAACAATCCCACAAAAGTACCTAAAGAGAAATAAAATACTACCAATAAACCTTCTATGAATCCATATCCAAGAGATAATTGAAAAGCTTGAGAATATATTATTAATTCAAATATACAAGGAGCAAATCCTGCTATAATTCCAAAAACATAAGGCGTTTTCTTTAATTCCCAATCTAAACTTGGAATGTCCTTGAAATATTTAGAATGAGGCAAATAATCCCGTCTTGTAACGAATACAAAAAAAAATAACCCCACAACCATAGATGTGAACGATCCAAAAAAATTAATAACTACAGGATCGGGAGTAAAACCGGGTATAATAAATCTTGGGACTTGAGTAATAAAAACCGTTACTGACGCTATAATCATATTGGAAGTAATTAATCCCAATCCATAGAGCATTAATATGTAAATACTCTTTTTTGGAGTCTTTGCTATTCCAAACGACCAAAAGAAGAAAATTGCTTTATCTTCGCAGGGGATGAGCGTATGTAATACTCCTAAAAAAAATGCAGGCATGAAAAAAATAAAATATTCTGCGACCATATTTATGCTAAAGTGCCCTCTGGATTCGTTTAATATTATTTAATATTTCATGTAAATTTAGTATTGAAATTATTTAAGTTTTTACTTTATGAATTAACATTATTTTCCTTTTTTAAGCAATATTTACTAATCCCAATAAAAATAAGAATTAAAAATATTGTTGAAGCGAAATTAAATGGAAAAAACAATTTTGTTAACCAAAATATTCCCATAAAAGCCAAATCAAAGAAGCTTAAAAAGAAAAAACTAGGTTTAATATACTTTCTGGTTATTTCTGAGTTTCTTGGCAAATTAAATAATATAACAACTAAAAGTGGAGTTAAATTGAGAAGATGATGGTCCCATGAGTCGAAATAAGCAAGGAACATAATTAAAATACCAAAAGTATATCCATAAATTAAATTATTTCGATTAAATCTTTTAAATACATAGAAAATAAAACTGGTGCTTCCTAAAATGAGCGAAACGCTTAAAAAAATAGATAAAACGCTTAATTCGGTAGCGGGAACCCCAATATATAAGAAGAAATTCGATATGAGTTTTGTAATGCTAAAGGAATGGTTTAAAAGCACTGTTTCAGAGCCGGTCAAATTTATTTCTAAAAAACCATTTAACAAATCCGGGTAAATTAAAAACACGATAACGTTTAGAGACAAAGGCAATATAACGCCTGTTAATCTTAGAAAGCTTCTAGTAAAATCAAGTTTTAATTTTTTATTATTATAATCGTAATTGAGCATAATTAAGAAAGGAATCATGAATAAAGTTGTTGGTTTAATTATAATACTTATTCCTAATAAGAAACTTGCGATAAATTGCCATTTAATATCCTTATATTTAAGAAAAATAAATAGAGATAATAAAATAAGTAGAGTAATATATAAATTAATTTGACCTAATATGTAATTAAATACCTGCGGCAATCCAATAAGGTAAAGACAAATATACAATATTACTCTATTTTCTTCTTTCTCGTGATCTTCTCTTCTAATTAAGAGTATTAATTTATAAAGAATTATAGAGATCAAAACGTTTAAAAATAAATTGATTAAATTAAAAACAATAAATCCTAATTCAAAACCCATTAGATAAAAAGGAACAAAGAGTAGGGCAGAAAGAGGGAAGTACCTAAAAGGCCAAATGTCGATATAGTTTGCAGGGTTATAAAGGTTAGCCGGGTCGGTAACAAAAAGCTCTCCAACTCTATAATATACATAGAAATCACTTTGCGATCTGAATATGAACAACGTCATAAATATTGAAAATATAAAATAAAACATATGAAGAAATACACTATATCTGAAGAATTTAAATTTCCATAGTTCCACAGAGCGATTCTTAACTTGAGTAAAACATGCTTTAAAATCCATATCAATTTTTAATAAATAGTTATAAAAGGTTATGCATTTAAGGTGCACTTCCTTCAAGACTCTAACCGAAGTAAAGAGCCATTATTTTTAAAATTTTATGTTACTGCTATTTTTTTGGGGGGAATAAGCATCCAGATTTGAGGAATATTACTAAATAAAGATGGTTTTCCTTTTCTTCCGATGTTATAAGCTCCGTTCACATCTGAATGAATGTATTTATCGGATTTATACGAATAAAACTGACCGTAATGTTTATGGATCTTTCCGTCTTTCCCTTGAATAGAGGGGTTTCGAACTCCATCGTAATTTAAATGAAATTCAATTGACTCGTTGTCGAGAGCTGAGCATTTTGAAGTATAACTCTCTTCTTGAACGATAATGTTAATTCCACATAATATTGCTTTATATTTAATAGATTCAATTAATTTATAAAATGGAAGGGGGATAAATCTACGATTAACGGCTTTACTTAGTTTTGAACGAGTCTTCCAACTCTCGTTGTATCCTATTACGATTGTTCCCACATCGTGTTCTTTACATAAATCGATTATATAACGGGACATTTTATGGATAGCATCTCTGGTTTTATTTCGGTAGATTTTATACAACTCGTTTAAAATCGTCAGATTTTGTAGTTGTAAGTCTTTTACGCGTTGAACATGCGTGTTTTCAAGTTTTCCTTTTAAATCGTATTCTAAGTCGTCGCAAATATCTTGTTTTCTATTAAGTTCTTTTCCCTCGTAGAAAAGGTAATCGTTGATTGTTGTTGTGGTTTTTCCACTCTTTATGTTATTTAATTCCTTTAAATAATTGAACAAATTCTTTAGCTTTTTGCTTTTACCGTGAAGACCCTTAAACTGATCGTACGTCATCATAGAGTTATTATGTATAACATCAGCTGCTTTCTCTTTCCATTGAAAATCTTTAAGATACTTCTGGTTTTTCTCTTGAATTATTTGTAAAACAGTTTTTTTTATTAATTTTTTTTCTTCTTTTTTTACTTTTTTTAAAATATCTCCATATACGCCTTGAATACTGCGATAATATGGACTTTCTCTATTTATCATGTAATTTGCTCGTTTATACTCTCTGCCTTTAATAAGAAGGGGTTGAGCTCCAAAATTATTTGCGATAGCAAAAGGGTTATTTACTCCTAAATCAATCGAAAATGCTTTATTTCTGTTTAAACCGATGTCTTCAACAACCCTTTTGTATCTAATTTCAACCTCGTAATAATTCCCGTGTGGGATTACCCGTACTTCCTTAAGATTTTGGAGGATTTCGTATCTGACTCTAACGTGCGGAAATATGTTCTCATGACGAAATTGCCGAAATTATACATGTTTTTGGCGTTGTGACAAAGGCTTGAAATTTCGGGAGACCATTTAATCTGAATTTTCTCGGTTAAGGTTAAATCCTTTTTTTGATCGTCAACTTGCATGACCGTTTCCGTAATAGTAAACACCTCTTTCTCCAACGCCTTATCCGAAAGAAGAATATCTAACATTTTTTCTAATTCAATAGGAAGAGATGGAGTCTCTTCGGCAATAAAACCCTTTTTAGAACATAACTCGTTGTTAGATGGTATTTTATCTCCATCGTCGAAAACTATAGCATTATGTTGTTTAGGAATGCATGGTTTACCGTTACGGCAAAACATCTCTTTCTTCTCTTTATCGTTTGGCATAATACAAAAAATAAATTTAATAAAATCTATTCTATAATAAAGATAAAATTTAGATTATATAAATGTATCCCAATGTATACCTTATAGTAACGTAAACAAAAAAAATAATAGAAGATATGGAGACTTTGACCGATAATATTGCGACGAATGCGCTGAGTATGAGTTTAAAATGTTTTATGTTAGATTTAAAAAAATTATAACAAATACATTTTTTTTTTCTATTTCTTAATACTACTATAAGTTTTTAACGATTATCGGAAAGTTTATAGAATGGAAACGCAAGGAAGATCGCCTATTTGGTTATTTTCTGTATTTAGAACAGAATTACGGGAATTACATAGATGGATTAAAGAAAGATTTAGATTTAAAAAACATTTCGTTACAAGATCTTGATGTGTATTCTTACGGATACGAGATGAACAAGATAAGGTCTCTAAACGACCAATACATTCGTTCTATTAATGGAAAAGCTTTCAAATGTTTTTCTCAATAAATATATTTTTTTTGTTTATACTACTATAAAATATTTTTTTTATATGAGAGATAAAAATATGATTAAAGATAACACGAAATATATAATGATTAACTAATTATATTCAAAATTTAAGTTAATTCAAAAAACAACGCCTAAAAAATTAACGCTTGGTCAAAACATCAGCCATCAAACTATATGTAACGAGCTTTATAATATCGCTATTGACATCAGATACGAAAAATCGTGGAGAAAACATAGAAATATTTATAAAATTTAAAAAATATAAATATAAAAAAAAAATTAAAAGGTTATATATCTCGTTTTCTCTTTACATATAAATAAATAACAATTAAAAATGCACTAATTAAGCCTATTGTGGAAGGTAATACATATAGAGGTATGGTATCGAGTGAAATATCAATGACGACTACATTACCAGTTATATATAATTTAAAAGAGCTTAAAATCCCATTTAGGTTATATACCACGATTATATAAACATTTTCAGTGGGAATATTAGGTTGTATAAAGTCTTTTTCAACTTGAACATTTAAAGTTGGCAAAACACGATTATCAACATCGTACAAATTACTCAGTTTCATTTCCCCTAAATAATCGCCAATCGGAACGGGTAACCAGAAAGGCACAAAAGGCAAATAAGTTGAAAAATTAAAATTGGCGGGGTATTGGCTTGGATTTTTTAAATATGAAGATTCTGTTATATTGTCAAGAGTTCCCCAACTCTCTTCGTTTTTCCACAACCATATGTTAACTGATGTTAATAGTGTTGTGGAATTTTGTTCTATCGTATTAACATCCCATCTCATCCTTTTTCCTTGGCTTAGGTTTTCAAACAATCCCGCATCTCTCCAACTCTCCCCAAAAAGCACGTTCATTTTGTTAATATTACATATATTGCATTTCCAAATTAATTGATCGCCTGTTCTAAAACCAATACTATAATCTAAAGCAATTACATTTGATGTGAAACTCCCCATAAAAATTAAAATAAGAGCGATACTCGCAAAAAAATTTGTTCTTCTAACCTTCATTGATACTAACCTCAACATTTTTTAATTTTTTAGCTAAACAGTATTTTATAACTCCGAAAAGTGCTAAGATTAGAAAAAATGTCCCAACAAAATTATACGGAAATAGAGGATATGTCAAATACCAAATTCCAACAAATAGGATATCAAAAAAATTGAAGAAGAATAGACTAGGCTTTATGTAATTCAACAACTCAGTCTTTCTCGGAAGATTAAAAATAATAATTATCAAAAGAGGCGTTAAGTTTAAGAGATGGTGGTCCCAAGAATCAAAATACGTAAGAAGCATAATTAATATACCAAATGTATAACCGTATAAGATAGAATTTTGTTCTCTCCTTCTTAAAACAAAAACACTGAATCCTATGCCCCCAATAATTCCAACTGAGACAAGGAGTATCGTTAATTGATTAAATGGAATATTATAAAGAAAACAGAAGTTAGTAATGAGTTTTGTTAAACTGTAAGAAAAATTTAGAGCAATAGGATTGCTTCCGGTAAAGTTAGTTGCTAAAAAGTCTTCCCATAATTTAGGAAAAGCGGCAAATAGAACGAAATTAGACAAAACTGGCAATAATACCCCAAAAAGTCTTATTAAACTTTTAGAAAAGTTGATTTTAAGCTTTCTTTTTTCTAAGTCAAAATGAAATATTAACAAGAATGGGATAAGAAAGATCGAAGTTGGTTTAATTATAATACTGATACCTAAGATAAAGCTCCCGATAAACTGCCAAACATTACTTTTATATGTAAGAAAAATTAACAAGGAAATTAAAATAAACAAAGTGATAAACAAATTAATCTGCCCATAGATATAGTTTAAAATGTGAGGCACACCCATTAAATATATACTAATATAGAGTATTATTCTTTTATCGTTTTGTTCGTGATCTTTTCCGCGAACTCTTTTTATTATCTCATACAAAAGCATAATAATTAGAAAATTTAAAAATAAATTTAGTGTATTAAACAACACAAAAGCTAACCTAAAATCTATAAGTGAAAAGGGAACAAAGAATAGTGCCGATAAAGGAAAGTATCGAAAATCCCAAAGATAATACGTTTGGTTATAGAGATTATTAATATCATTGAGGAAAATCTTGCCTGATTCGTAAAATATTAGGAAATCGTTCTTTTCGGAAAGAACCGTAAAAAACAAGATTATTGATAAAAAGTAATAAAATAAATGAAGTAAAACAGCGATTCGGAATATTTTCTCTTCCCAGAATCTATTAAATTTTCTTTTTACACTAATTAGTAAGTTAACAAAAATCATCGGTCA
>JAUWHC010000090.1 GCA_030606095.1 Promethearchaeota archaeon
GAAATACTACCAGAAGATTTTATGGGATTTTAAATTAGAAAGATAGAAGATCGAAGATCGATGTCGTTCTATAATACAGAAGATATTTTTTCAATTTTTAACACAATAAAGCCCAAATTAAACGATATATTGATCAAGGGAATCGAAAGCATTAGCAGAGAGAATTACTCGGAGATGTCCGAGTTAAAGCAACAATTAGAAGATATGAAGTTAATTACTTTAAATAAGAAGTTAGATTCTTTTTTAGCTAAAGTGGATCAACTTCTACTAGGTACAATAACTAAAGAATTGAAAAAGGAGTTGGCGGTAAACACGCTACAAATAATAACAATTATCAGAATGTTTGAAAGAATTATGACTCTTGAAATGATAAAGAGTGATTTAGGAAAAGAAAATAAGTAAAATGAAAATTCAAATAGAGAACGTCTCGAAGCAGATAAAAGATTTCTGCGAAAGTTTAGTATTTAACGGGTTAAATTTAGTTACACAAGAGAGCATAAGAGAAATTGAATTCTTTCTACAAAACGCGTCGCAATTAGAAGCGTACAGATTAGCAATCTCATTACGATATTTACACGTTGAGTTAAAAAGGTTTTTGGAGAATAGTCCGGCATTTAATACTGAACGATACGTATTTTTTCTTTGTAATTGCTGGCTTCACAGTCGTGCGTTCATATCCTTCGCTCAAACTAAAGAAGAGGACGTGGAATTTTACAAAAGTCTAATGGGTATAATATCAGAAACTGAAATAATGAGTAAACTAATATTACGGTTAATTGGAATTGAAAAAGTACGTTTAGAAGGAACTATGATGGGTTTAGTGTTTTATTTTATATCATTATACGGAAGTACCAGAGGAGAAATATTGAAATGGAACTTAATGTTCCCGCACAAAAAAGGAAACATAAATCCTAGCGTTGTGCTCCAACTTACTTTACCCAATTCTGAGCCTCCATGTACAGTAGACAAAATTATTTCAAATTATCTTGAAATAGAAAACATACCATGCGCTATTAAGGAGGGAAATATTTTTTTAAAAGATAGTCCTGACATAAAAGTATTTATTGACGAAACTCCCGAAGATATTTTTTCTTCGAAATTGGAAAAGTTTTATTTCGACTCAGATGAAATATATAAACGAATTACGCAAGATTATGAGGTTACTCCTTTTGATCTGCCCGCAAACTTTTTGGACTATTTATTCATTAAGCATGTAAAAATTAAAGGAGTTACTTTAGAAGGAAAGAATGAAACAAATACTCCTATTAATGTATATACAATAGACCACGAGAAGGATTATTGCTTATTTATTAGAATTCCAGATAAACTAATAAATCAAGATTTAATACGAAAAATAAACGATTGTTTGGATAAATCTAATCTTATTGATGGTCTATTTTGTAAATTAATTTTAGAAAGAGGGCAACTTGGTTTATACCCTCTTAGCGTTATGGAAAATAATAAAATTAAATTTCCGAATATTTCAGAAGTTCATACTCTTGATAATAGAGAATTTTTAAAAAAAATGTATAAAATAACTAAATAAAAAATTTAAAAAAGTGAAAATTATGGCAAAGAAAAAAGCTCCGCAGAAGAAAGCTAGTTCTGCGAAGACAGTACCTAAAAAGAGTCCTGCGGCGAAAAAGCAACCAAAAACAACAACAACCCAAAAAACTCCTGCAAAATCGGTAGCCGTTAAGAAAACCGCTATGATCTCTTTAGGAGCGGATAAAAAGCGAGATGAAACTAAAGACATAAAAATTCGGTTTCCCGCAGAAGAATTATATAAAGAGGAATTAATGACATTGATACAAAATGATACATATCCAAAACCACCAAATTGGTTATTATCGCCGAAAATGGTTGAATTGTTTATTGCTGGTTCTGACGAAGAGTTTACCTTAAAAAAGAATAGCAGTCAAAAAAAAGTAAAAATTACCACGAAATTTTTTGGCGATTCCAATTTGATCCAAAAATCAATCGTAACTTTAGCGAGCGAACGAGCGCTAATGCTCATTGGAGAACCTGGTACGGCAAAGTCTTGGCTCTCAGAGCATCTTTCCGCGGCGATCTGCGGGACGAGCACATATTTAATACAAGGAACTGCTGGCACTACAGAGGACCAGATTAGGTACTCGTGGAATTACGCGCTTCTTGTTTCGGAGGGTCCTAGCCCTGAAGCCTTAGTACCTTCTCCCACAATTAACTCAATGAGAGAGGGAAAAATACTTAGATTTGAAGAATTAACTCGATGCCCCCAAGAGATCCAAGATAGTATGATCTCTATTTTGTCTGAAAAAGTAATTCCCATTCCTGAGTTAGGATCGGAGTATTTAATCTTTGGGGTCCCGGGATTCAATATAATCGCTACTGCAAACGATCGAGATAGAGGCGTAAACGAAATGAGCGCTGCCTTGAAACGGCGATTCAATTTCATCTATATTCCTATAATTCAAGACAAAAAACTGGAACGAAAAATCGTTATGCAAAGAACGAATGATTTGCTTTCGAAAATTGGGTTCAAAATACAAATTCCAGACGATACGTTAGATCTTCTAATTACGGTATTTCAAGAATTAAGAACCGGACGAAGCACAAGAGGTGGGAGGTTTACACCGATCTCAACCGTCATGTCAACATCCGAGGAAATCTCGTTATTAGTTGATAGTGCGATTCATGCTAAATATTTTGGAAAGGAAAAGGTGGAACCGAAACATATCGCAATGAATATCATTAATTCAGTTGTAAAAGACGATAAAGAAAATCTCTCAAAATTAAGGGAGTATTTTAACATAGTTGTTCGGAGCAAACGTTCTCAATCATCTACTTGGAGTGATTTTGGTGATGCTTTTAATAAATTTATTTAAAATTATAAGAAAAATATAAGAAAGCAAACATGAGTAGTAATAGCCTAAACGCCTCAAATTTGAAGAATGTATTATTTGAGATATGTAATCAACTTCAGATAGATACATCGGTAATTAACGATCAAGTTTTAAAAGTAAAACAAGCCGACATTAAGTATCTTCCAATACGTCATCATTCACCTGGTTCCACCATTTTAATTAAAAAATGGATTGAGATGTATAAACCAAAATTAGTCCTAATTGAAGGGCCCTCATTTGCAGATAATTTGATAAAATTTATCGTTGAGAAAGATACCCTCCCCCCTATAGCGATTCTTTCTATGTTTGCAGATGTAAATAATAAGCTTGGTTTAAATGGGATTTTTAGTCCGGATATATCTGTTCCCGCAAGATTTGAAGTTTTTTATCCGTTTGTTTCTTATTCTCCCGAGCTTGTTGCGCTTAGTGAATGTTTAACCCGTAAAATACCCGTCCACTTCATAGATTTACCGCTTACTGGGTTAATATCCTTCTATATTAAAGAGAGTAAAAACAAGGATTTGAGTTCTTTTGTAGCTCAAGAAGAGACGATATATGCCCTTAGTTCTTTTTACAAAAAGTTTGTCCAAGTGTTTGAATTTGATAATTTCAATGAAACATGGGAGACAATTTTTGAGATTGGTGCTCTTAAAGCTAACATAAAGCAGTTAAGAGAAAGTATTTTGTTTTTTTGTTCTTGCATACGTCAAACGATCGACCAAAATTTGTTAAAAATAGATGGTACAATGGCAAGAGAATCTTACATGAAATATCAAATTGAAAATTACATTAAAAAGCATAATGTTGATAGAAAAGACGTATTAGTGATAACAGGAGGAATTCATTCGATAGTTCTCCCAGATACTTCGCCAAAAAATATTACATTTCCTAAAAAAGGAGTAATTAATTCATTAATTCCCTTCTCATATTTTAGAATAAGTGAGCAATCGGGATATAGGTCCGGTAATCAAGCCCCGCAATTCTACGATACGATTTGGAACAAATGCGAGCAAAAGATTGATAATCCCTATGAAATTACTTCTTTAGAAATAATTACCGATATTTTTAAAGCTGCACGTCAAGAAGGTCACTTGATATCCATTTCCGATTCAATTAATGCCTTTCAAGGTTCAAAACTGTTAGCGATGTTAAGACGTCGTTCTGAACCTGGTCTTAAAGATATCATCGATGCCATCTATATGACTTTAATAAAAGGTAATCCAGAAATTGAAGGGAAATATTTGGAAAATTACATCTATAGCAAAACCATTGGGTATAAAGTTGGTAAAATAACAAAAAAGCTTGGGAGATTGCCGCTTCAAAATGACTTCTACCTCCAATTAGAATCTCTGGGAATAAATCTTGAGGAAAAATCAGAAGAAATAAGCTTAAATCTTCGCGAAGATAAAGATATTTTAATTTCTCAATTATTTTGGAGAATAAAATTTTTAGGTATAAACTTTCTTGAGAGAGTTTCTGGTCCAGACGTATTAAATGGGGTTACAGGAATATTCACCGAAACCTGGAGTTTACATTGGATCCCTAAAATAGACTTGAAGCTTGTTGAGCTAAGCGCTTATGGTTCAACAGTTGAAGAAGCAAGTAATAACAAACTAATCGAAGAACTCAAAGAAAACCTCAAAAATTTCGAAAAAGTCACCAGTTTATTATTCGAATCCATCTTGATGGGGTTTTCAGACCAATTCCAAAAATTATACGCAGAATGTTTAAATTCAATTGAAGAAGACAATCGTTTTTTAAGCCTTTCAGGTGGTTTTTTCAACTTGATTATGCTCTATCGGTATTTATCGATGATGGAAGCACAAAAACATAATCTATCTCTAATGACAAAAATTATTCATCGGTGTTATTATTCGTGCTGTTATGCAATTCCTAATTATGCAAATCCCCCACAACAAGATGAAGAGAAATTCATAATTGCAATTAAAAAGTTAGCAAATACGATAAGTTCAATGAACGAAATTGAGCTCGATTTAAATGCGTTCATTGAGAGCATTAATTCAATCGTAGACTACACCAATAACGAGTTCATAAAAGGTGGAAATTTAGGAATTCTATATTTAATGAATAGGGTATCTATCTCTGATATTAAAGATAGAGTTCTTGATTATGCCAATAGTGTAGATTCTGTAAAGGTTAAAATAGGAGATTTAATTCGAGGGATCATTTATGTGTGTCAAGCAAAAATATTATTTAACAAAGACATCGTCCAATTACTTTCCGAAGTTGTTGGGAGCGTTGAATGGGATATTTTTACTGCGATCCTACCTGCAATGAGAAAATCATTTTCAGAGCTCGAACCAAGAGAGTACGAAATATTTGTTGAGAAACTTGCTGAATTTTACGGTTTAAAGGAGACAAAACTTAAAGAAATAAGAGAAGATATAGAAGAAGATATCCTTACTTTTTTCAAATCTATTGATAAAAAAGTTAAAGATATTTTTGAGTTATGGTTTGGAGAGGTGTAAAGAAAAATTGGTTTCAGATCAACTATTTGCTAACGATAATGTAAATGATCTTTCTGAAAATAAGAAAGCTGTTATTGATAGATGGCGGTTAATTTTAGGTAAAAAAGCAGAAGACCACCAGATAAATTTTAGTTCACCCGGTTCGTCAGGCTTAGCAGGTCAAAGTAGTTCGGGGCAATCCAACATACAAGGAAAGTCCGGCTCCAGAACACAACAAAGATCTGGCCAAGAAAAGAAGCAAGCGCAACCCCGCACTATTGCTAAAAGAACAACTAAAGTAGGAAAGGAAATAGAACGTAAAGAAGAGGAATCCCAGACTATCTCTCAACTAGGATCTAAACGCTCAGGTGATCAACCTGCATCGCAAACTCCACAGCCAACTATCTTAAAGCAGATCGATAATACCCTAAACTTCGTTTATGAGCCACGGAAGAAGAAAAGAGGTGCTGATTTAAGCTCAAGTAGACTTTCAATTCCAAAATGGATTGAAAACGTTAAAAATTTCTTTCCAAAACAGACCAAAGAAGTGCTCGAAAAAGATTTAATCGAACGATCTGACTTAAAAGATATCATTAAAAATCCTGAATTATTTGAAAAAGTAGAACCTAGCCTTGAAATGGTTAAAGTTATAATAGGGCTTAAACACATGCTCCCGGAGAATATTAAAAATGTCGCGCGAAAAATCGTGAAGAAAGTAGTTGATGCGCTTAAAGGCAAGTTAAAACAAGAAGTTGAAAGACATATAGTTGGAGCAATTAAGAGAGATAAACATACTCCTATTAAAGTGTTTAGAAATATTGATTGGAAACAAAGTATCCAAAAAAATTTAAAGCATTACGATCTTAACATAAAAAAATTGATAATGGCCGAACCGCGCTTTTTTAGCGCTGAAAGAAGGAAAAAACCGTGGCAAATTATTGTTTTAATCGATGAAAGTGGCTCTATGACAGATTCGGTTATCTATTCAATAGTTATGGCCTCAATTTTTTCAAGCTTACCTTCTGTTCATACAAACCTCATTATATTCGACACTCAAGTTGTTGATCTTTCTAGTAAATTGGATGACCCCGTCGATATTCTAATGTCCGTTCAACTGGGAGGGGGAACTGACATTACCAGGGCAGTAAGATATGGACAGTCGCTAATTAAAAAACCCAAAAAAGCAATTATGGTCATCATCAGCGATTTTTATGAGGGGAGAAATTATAGAGATTTAACGAAGGCATTAAAACATGTACTAGAAGGTCAAACAAAAATCTTAGGTATCGCTGCTCTTGGTTATGATAGTGAACCTATGTATGATCGTAGGTATGCAAAAGAAATGAATGGAATGGGCATTGATGTACTTGCTTGTACGCCGCAAAATCTTCCAGAAATCATTGCCAAACTAATGAAATAATCAGTCAAGTCTTTTTTATGGAGAAATCTGTAATATTTTACTGTAATAAGAGCCGTTACTAAGTTTTGAAATCGTTATAAAAAAAATTTCTTTAAAGATGTTACATTATTTTCTTAAATTAAAAGTAAATTTACAATTTGGATAACCAGTGCAACCCAAGAAGTCACCATATCTTCCGGTACGAACTACTAATTGTTTTCCACATTTTGGGCAAGGAATAAACATATCTTTACTAAGATCAAAAGTAAAATTACATTTGGGATATCTGGTGCAACCTAAAAAACCGCCGTATTTTCCTTTCCGAATTGTTAATCGTTTCCCGCACTTTGGGCAGGTATTAGGAAGTTCAGATACTTTTAACTTTTTTCTTGTATCAAATATATATTTACATTGGGGGTAACCGGTACAACCTAAAAACTTTCCATACTTACTGGTTCGTTCTTTCAAGAATTTACCGCATTCTGGACATGTAAGGGGTTTTTCAAATTCTTTTTCATTTAAGAGATTAGACATGACCTCTGAATCAAGTTCTTCCCATCTTGGTAAGGAATCGATGTGAAATTTCATTAAATGAGCTTTTATTTCGTCAATAAAGATTGAGTTGTTATCTTCGATGCTGTAAATATAAAGGAATTTTTTGCTTCGAGTAAGAGCGACATAGAAGAGCCTTCTTTCTTCTTCGATGTATTTTTGGGTTTTAAATCGTTTAGCTACTTCCATTACGGAGGAATCTCGAACCTCGCACGGAAATCCATATAATCCCGATGTTACGCCGGTGAGGATGACATGTTTACATTCGGTACCTTTAGACGCATGGGCGCTATAAAATCTCACTCCTCCCGCTTTATATTCTGTTGGAATTTCTCTTGCCCCGCAATAGATTTCTAATTCTTTTAAAAAGTGATTAAAACGCGATAATACCATAATCTCGTCAGGTTTTACGCCTTCAGCCAATAATTTTTTTATTAATTCATACACATGCGGTATTTGAGATTTTCCATAAATAAATTTTTTAGATAATTCAAAAAATATTGGTTGTTGTCCTTGTGTGTTATTAGTTTGAATAATTTTTTTAATTTGATCTTTGTTCTTTGAAATGAGGTAATTAGACACGTCAACAATGCTAAACGAGCTACGGTAATTTGTTTTGAGGTAACTAATTTCGGGTTTGGCGAAAAATTCTTCAAAATTCGTAAAAAAGCGGACATCGCTCCCTGTAAATTGATAAATACTTTGCCAATCGTCGCCCACGCAGAATAATTTTGTACGCGAGTTCTCGTTAACGAATCCTTTTATTAATTGTAATCTTTGGTACGAGATATCCTGAAATTCGTCTACAAGAATGTGATCGTACATGTTGCGATATTTTTCGGGACGATTTTTAGCGAATTCTACGGCGTGGTTTATCATGTCGCTAAAATCGATTTTTTCTTCGGCTTTCAAATAGTTCTGGTACCTTTTAAAGACTTCGAGGGCGATATAGCCAAATAGCTTCTGTTTTTTCTTGTACTTTATTGTTTCTAATTTTTTTTCGATATCTTTTTCGTTGTAGAAATTGGATTTAGCTATTTTAATGAAATT
>JAUWHC010000079.1 GCA_030606095.1 Promethearchaeota archaeon
CGAAAGCAAATGAGAGATGTGTGGTCATTGCCTTTAGTGCAAGGCAAAGAAAGATTACGAGGTAAAGACGGTCGGGCTTTGCATCCAACTCAAAAACCAGAGGAAATACTTAAAAGAATCATTATTGCTTCTTCGAATGAGGGTGATCTTGTTCTAGATCCGTTTTTGGGAAGTGGTACAACGGCAGTGGTAGCGGAACAATTGAAAAGAAATTGGATTGGTATTGAGATAAATAAAAAATATGTAGAATTTGCAAAAAAGCGTATTAAAAACTATAAAAATAAGTAAGTTTTCAATAACCCGAGCATATTTTTTTAAATATTTGAATTGGAACTTAGGGATTAATGGGATCACTCCTCGCAACTATTTTTTAAAAAAAGAAGGGTTTTATGAACCTTTTGTCGTATTAGTATTAAGATAGAGAAAAATTGAAAAAGACTAATTCTTTTAACCGTTGGTGGTGATTCAATAAGGTAAATATATATTCTTGAAGTGTGCCACAGAACCGTCCCCTGACATATTTAGCTGGGCTTGAAAGGACTCTCACCAACAAACAGAAGTAGAAGGAATTAATCACTACAGCGATGAAAGAGGACCAAGATATCAATCCAATAGTTCGCGCTGTCTCCGCGAGCAAGGGCACAACGTTAAGCTATAATCTCCAGAGAGTTGAATCTATAATAGCCGACACGAGGAGTAAGTTGTCTCTAATGGAAGTCTTCTTCGTTGGTTTCATCCTACAGCCTGGTTTAAAGGCTGATCAGTTTGTCTGTGACGCGGAGGAGTTACTTAAACAGTGCTCACGGTACAGATTGAGTTACAGTACTGACGACTCAATATCATTTGGAGATATAGAGGTGTCATTGGCAGGTCCTGTGCATTGAAACATCAAGCCCAATAAAGCGTCGGAGGCGACGCGGAAGACCGCACACCTCAACGCTGATATTAGCCAGCTCTAAGACAATTGTGAAACAAAGTAAGAAATTGACTGCAGGAGGATAGGGAGTATGGAAACCGGAAAATGCGAGATTATGCGTCAATATAGCCGAGCTATAATGCACATGCGTGAACAGAAGAATTTGCAACGATTTGGTTTGGTATTTGGAGCAGGTATAAGCACAGATTTTGGTTTCCCCCCTTGGAGGGAACTGGTTAAGCGAATCGCAGAGGACAAAATAGTATCTGGAAGCCAATTAATTCAAGGGATTG
This sequence comes from Promethearchaeota archaeon, assembly GCA_030606095.1. Taxonomy (GTDB): domain Archaea; phylum Asgardarchaeota; class Lokiarchaeia; order Sigyniarchaeales; family SOKP01; genus SOKP01. Next base: position 1,210 of record JAUWHC010000079.1, read on the forward strand.
GAACAAAAACTTCCATATCACAGCTTCTTTTCCAAAACTACAAATCCCAAGTCATGAACTCCATTCCAAATGGATTTGACGAATACAACAAACTCTACTCCTATATACAATCTGGCTGGCATAGGATTATTCATGATGCTCTTTATAAAGATGTACCAGAAAATATTCTTGAGTTAAAGAAACTAGATCCTTATCTCAAAGACTACTTAAGCATAATCAAGCAGACCAAGCTAACAATCAATTATAACTTCGATGATATGTTAGAAACCCTACTCAGCGACAGTCGATTACCAAAAGAGAGAGAGACAACTAGAGGATTTCGAACTGTATGGAAAACTGATGTGCAATTGTATCCACAAAACGCCGTAATCTATCATCCCAACGGGTATTTGCCTCGCGGATTTAATGATAAACCAAGCGACGATCTCATATTTCTAGAGGGTGCCTTCGGTGATCAGTTAATTGATAGTATATCAGGTCATTACACTACACTCTCATATCACTTTTCTCAGAACACTTGCTTATTTATTGGTATGTCTCTAGAGGATTCCACACTAAAACATTTGTTGAGGAAAAATGCCATTCTTCACCCAGGACATGTACATTACTACATCCATTTTTTACACGATAACGAGATAATTGAATCAGATCAAAAGAGAGCTATACATAATGCTAATTTTGAAGTTTATAATCTAGTGACTCTTTTCTTAAACCGGAAAGGCATTTCGACTTTAGGCCAATTGTTAAGTACAAACGATGACGAGGTGGAACTTATAGCAGATGAAGTTGATGTGCCGACTACCTATCGTTTTTTCTTAACTGGATCTGTTTGTGTTGGTAAAACTACTGCAGTATCTAATTTTCGTAGCCTTCGCACCCATGATGAGTGGCTAGAGAGAAGAGAGGCTGAAATGCACAAAGATCCAAATAATGTTCAGGAGGATTCTATTATTCAGCGGATAGATGAATGGGTAGCACAACAATGGAGACGGAAGAATTTCATTCTCTTTCAAGGCAAAAAACCCGGAATAGATATTATCGACAGATGTCCTTTGGATGCCTTCGCATTCACACCGGAAAATCAATGGCGCGAGAAAGCTGCGTTCACAAGAAAAATCATAACACCACAAAGGTCGAAAGCAAAGCTTGCAAAGGGTGAAATTATATTTCTAATAGGGGAGCCAAAAGTGATGGCTATTCGAGCGATGAAACTACAGAAGGATGTCACAGCAGAGCAACTTGCTTATCGTCAAACACTATTACGTGTCATTTATGATAAAGATGCTGAGGGTATTATAGAACTCGACACACGTGAAAAATCCATTCAACAAATTGTTAAAGAAATATGCCGCATTATTCATATAGACGATTATAACGAGTGTGATCTACAGGGTAGACTTGAGAAAATCGAAAAAGGGGATATTTCTCCCATTTTAAAAAAAGAAGAGGGCGCGGAAAACTAATGGGGCATTTATCTCGTGTATTGCAATTATCAGCGAATATGGGTAACTTCATATGCAGTATCAAGTTATTCAGGATTGACGAAATTATCACAAGCACGGGTTTGTTCTTACAATTGGAAATGACCGTCTATTGCTAAATGATCTCCTTGTCGAACAATGGTGCAGTGTGCTTTCGAAGAATAGGAAGGTTAGGAATGGGAAAGTTAATAGTGTTAATTGCTTGTGCTAAAAAAAAACGCTTGTTCAAATCAGTAGCTGAAGAAGTATATATTAGTCCACTTTTTCAGTTAAGTTTAAAGTATGCACACAAACTCAAACCAGATGCGATCTTTATTCTTTCAGCAAAATATGGATTAATCACTCTAGGAGACGAAATAAAACCATATGATACTACACTTAATAAAATGCCAACTGTCCGAAGAAAAGCTTGGTCCCTAAAAATTATCGAACAACTTGAAATTGATTTTGATTTACAGAAAGATCATTTTATTATTTTAGCTGGCAAAAGATATCGTCAATTTTTACTTTCCCATATAGCATCATTTGAGATCCCGTTACACGGATTACCCATCGGAAAACAAATGCAATTTCTCAAACGAGAGGTGGAAGATGGATAATATTTGTGAGGAACTACATTTTGCCTTTTTTAGGCTTAAGCGCTTCTATTTTCCTTTTGAAGTAAGCCGAATACCTTCCAATGGTATTTATATCCTATTTGAACGAGGTGAACGAGCTCACGGTGGAAATAGAATTGTACGAATAGGCACACATACTGGTAAAAATCAACTCTACTCAAGACTAAAGCAGCATTTCGAAATAGAAAATAAAGATCGAAGTATTTTTAGGAAAAACATTGGGAGAGCATTACTCAACCAAATTCAAGATCCATTTCTTGAACAGTGGAATTGGGATTTAACCACTCAAAAGAATAAGGAAATCTTCGGATCATTAGTTGATTTCGGTAAACTGAAGAGAGTTGAACAGGAAGTAAGTCGGTACATTCAAAAGAGTTTTTCTTTTGTTGTATTTGCTGTTCAACAAAAGGAAATACGTCTTATGTTTGAATCAAAAATAATCTCTACAGTAAGTCAGTGCGCTGAGTGCTATCCATCGACCAGCTGGTTGGGATTGTCATCGCCAATCCCCAAAATTCGTAATAGTGGTTTATGGCAAGTAAACGAGTTATACAAAAAGCCTTTATCAAAAACAGAACTAATAAAAATTAAGCAATTCTTGCGATAGTATAACCTGTGAGAGTCTAACGGGATTTATAATTGAAAAATAACAATAAACCATTAAATCACCTGAATTGTTCAGGATAGTTTAATCGCTTTCTTTATGCCAAAATAGAATATATAGCCAGAGGAGCACTTATTTCCTCCGGGACATTTTTGAGGATAACAAAGAAAAATTCATATAGAAGTTTTTGCTTCTAGTAAAGTTATACTCCAAGTAGTCCAGATAAAATAGCAAAATTCGTTATAGTAAATTATGCTAACGTTAGCAGAATGATCAAAATAATTGGGAGGTAAGGTAAAATGTGATACTACAAAAACTGTGCCCCCATGGTTTCTCACACTTTAAAATATAGAAGGATTTTATATAAATTATTAAATTATTTTAGCATATAAAAGGGAATAAATAGTGAATATTTTAACGAATGAAGACGAGTTGTTTAAATTTAAAATCGAATTATTAAAAAAGGAAATTGATATATTAAGTTCAATTATTGGTCGATATGATGATATATTGTTTAAAATAAAAGGTTGGACAATTTCATTGTGGATTGCTGTTGTTGGGTGGGGAATTCTCTCAAATTCTATGTTACTCCTTATCTTGGCTCTTTTTGTACCAATATTATTTTGTTTTTTAGAAGTACAATTTAAAATGATTCAACGGCAATATATATTTCGTGGGAATTATTTGCAGAAATTTTTTCATAATGACGAAAAATTAAAAGAAGTTTTTAAAGAAAAGAATATACCTCAGAATCCAGGAATATACGATCTTAATGCTCATTATATTGGAAAAATAAAAGAGTTATCTGAGAACTATAAAAAGATGACAAATTTCTTTTGGATTATTAAATTTCCAAATGTGTATTTATTTTATTTAACTATTTTAATTCTAACCATTATTGCAATAATGGTTATGTATTTCGGTTGTATTCAAATGCAAAATAAAGAAATAATTACAACTTTAACTTATTTAAAATAACAAAATAGAAATTAGATAGGCTATTTAAATAAAAATGAAAAAGTGTAAAAGGACAAAAAATATTTCTGTAATTGTATTGCTTAGTGGAGGAATAGATTCTTCTGCATGTGTTCAATATTATTTAAAAAATGGTTTCAGTACGAGTGCTGTTTTTATTGATTACGAACAACTTCCGGTAAAGATGGAAGAATCTAGCGCAAAGAAAATATGCTCCTATTATAATATACATCTAAGTACTATTCGAGTTAATGGTCCCGAATACTGTAAAAAAGTAGAAATTAAAGGACGTAATGCAATATTTGTTTTACTTGCTTTAATGTTTTACCCTAAACATGTAGGTATTATTTCATTAGGAATTCATTCCGGAACACCCTATTATGATTGTACGGAAAACTTTAGTAATGATATAAAAAATATTTTAAATGGTTATTCCAATGGTCAAATTAGATTTGAAGCTCCTTTTTTAAAGTGGAACAAAAAAATGATTTATGATTACTGTAAATTACAAAAAATCCCGGTAGAATTAACATATAGTTGCGAAATTGGAATCAATGGACCATGTGGAGAATGTCCTTCATGTAAAGATAGGAGTAATTTTAATGTTAGCTAAGGTTCGATTTGTTAAAACTTCTCAAGAAACCATTGCTACTCCATTACTGGTTCCAGCATTTTCTAGTAGAGCAGATCCACATATTGAAAGAATCTTAAAATTTACGAAAGAATTTATTACTGAACCAATTTTAATTAGTGCGTATGATGTCTATTATAAAAAATCAATAAAAGATATAACTTTCCCCGAAATGATATTTTTAGATAGCGGAGGATATGAATGTATAAAAGATCTTTGTTATTCTCAAGTTTATTACTCAAAAGATAAACCGAAAAAATGGGATATCAAATTATATAGTAAAGTTTTAAATTCCTGGCCTCGTAAAATTTCTACAATAGCTATTAGCTACGACCATTATAGAAGCAGAAAAACTATCACTAAACAAATAAGCGAAGCTAAGAATTTTTTTAAGAGAAGGACATATTTTTTAAGCGATATTCTATTAAAACCGGAAGAAAAGAGGCAAGGAATTATTGAAGTCGATTCAGTTATAAATCAAATAGATTCGCTGAAGGATTTTGATATAATTGGTTTTACTGAAAAGGAAATTGGAGATTCAGTTTTAGATAGAATGACTAATATTGCAAAGTTACGAATTGCCATGGATAAAGCTAATATTAATAAGCCAATACATATATTTGGGAGTTTAGATCCAATCTCAGCGCCATTGTATTTCATTTCAGGTGCTGATATATTCGACAGTCTAACTTGGATTCGTTTTTCATATTTTAATGGTATGGCAATTTATAAAAATAATTATGCTGTTCTTAAACAACCTCTTGAATATAAAACAGGAAGATTAATATGTCAGTCATATGTAGATAATATTAATTCATTGAAATTCTTACAAATGCAAATGAAAAAATATATTTCGACTGATGGAGATTTTAAGGTATTCGAATCGAATAGCGATTCTATCGAAAAAGCTTATCAAGCTTTAAAGACAAAAATAGGGGAGGAATTATAATGGGTGGAACAGGTGGATTTCTTAAAGATAAAGATATTGATGAAATGCAAAGAAAAATAAGAGAAAGTGAAGAGAAAACCGATAGTGAAGCGTTTGAAACTAAAGTTTCAGCAGAAATCGATACATTATTAGTTAATTATAATAATAGAGATACCAACGCAATAAAATCTCATATTGACAATATAGTAAAAGCAATTCAAAAAGAAATTGAGGGAACTTGTAATATCATTTTTGGTGGTTCTTACCAAAAACATACATATGTTGATGGTTTGAGCGATATTGATTCACTTGTATTGTTAAATAATTCTGAATTGATTAATAAAACTCCTAATGAGGTATTAAAATATTTTAGCGATATTCTAAAAGAACGTTTTCCGGAAAGTAAGATTGAAATTGGTAAGATGGCTGTAACTATTCATTTTAAAGATGGAAAGGAAATTCAATTACTTCCTGCTGTAAAAAGTGGCGATGAATTTAAAATATCGAATTCAAGTGGAGATAAATGGTCTAAAATAAAACCAAGAAATTTTACTAATAAATTAACTGAAACTAATAAAAAAAATAATGACAAGATGATTCCAACTATTAAGGTGGTTAAAGCAATTAATTCATATTTACCAAAAAGTAAACAATTAACAGGCTATCATATTGAATCTCTTGCAATTGAAGCTTTTAAGACGTATTCAGGAGAAAAGAATACTAAAAAAATGCTTCAACATTTTTTTGAAAAAGCGAAGGATTTAGTAAAATCTCCAATTAAAGATAAATCAGGTCAGTCTGTTAATGTAGATGAATATCTTGGTCGTAAAAATAATATTAATCGGAAACAAATAAGTTTAATCTTAGATCGTATTTCTAGAAGGATGAAGAACGCAAATTCTTCAGCTTCAGTTGATCAGTGGATGGAGATTTTAGGACAGTAGTTTAGTGAAAAATTTATTACATTGAATTAAAATAATATTTATTAATGTTGGGGAAAATGATTAAAAAAGCTGCAATATCAATAATTAAGCCTTATTTAAGACTTGTAAAGGAAAATCGAAAAATAAAAAAGGTAAGAAGAGATACATCTAATATAGATTATAATAATTTATGGAAACGTTATTGTTTTTCTATGATTACAAGTCAACAAAAAATTAGTGAATTATTTTGGACTCATGTTTTTCAAGATAAGATTTGGCAAAAAATAAGTAGAATTTATCCAAAGAAAAAACCGCAATTAGATCTCGTTAAAAATACACTACATCATCTAAAAATAAGATTTGCGGATAATAAAGCCCAACAAATTTGTAATGCGTGGGATAGAGATTTTAGATCAATAGCCGAAGCAACTAATATGATTTTAAGCCGTAACGCTAATCAAAGTTATTCTCTCTATATTCGTTTATATGAGCTAGAATTAATAGATATTATTTTGAGAAATTTATCTGGATGCGGGATTGGTCCTAAAATTGCCCGTTTGATGATGTTGTGGGATCCAGAAAACGGGATGGGTTTAGAATTTCAACATATAATCCCTATCGATTCTAGATGGTTGAATAGCTTAAAAAAAGCAGGTGTTAATCCTTTATTGTTAAATGTTTCTACAGAGAAAAAGTATCGTCAAGTTGAAGATAATTTAGTTGAAGCCTCTTATGAACTTAATATTTTCCCTTTTGAAGCAGATGGAATAATATTTGGATGGATATTGAATTAAGGATGTCAGGGAACGGTTGTCCTAGATCAATAATTCAGTAACTTTTTCTAATTTTTCATAAGGGGTCTAATGAATCCAGGTTCCCAATGTTTTCTCAAATGATTAAAATATAGCATGGTGCAGTCATCTCAATTTAGAATGCACGTGCTTCAGAATTTTCCCTCCAAATATTCTGCCCAATGAAAAATACATTTATCACAAATGTAACTTCTTAGTTGTTGTGTATGTTATAATAAATAAAATCTAATATAACATACAATAATATACCTGCTAAAATTTTAACTTTCAGATTTATTCTTTCTGTGGAGATGTCCAAATGGATAATAAGAAAATAAATCGAGGCCAAATAAGAGCAATCCGAGGAAGTGTCGTTGATGCTTTTTTTCCGCAGTTCCTTCCCAAGATTAATTACCAATTAAAATCTGGAGATGCGATTATCGAAGTTACCCTTCATCTTGATGCCACAACAGTTAGAGGAATAGCCTTAACTCCTACCCAGGGATTAAAAAGGGGAGATGAAATCATTGACACGGGACATCCTTTGCAAGTGCCTGTGGGGTCCGGATTATTGGGGCGGATGTTTAATGTTTTCGGAGAACCGATTGATGGAGGTGCTGTTTTAACGCTTGAAAAATCAGTCCCCATATACCAAAAATCACTTTCTCTTGCCGAGCGGACCACTACGGCAGATATTTATGAGACCGGGATAAAAGTGATTGACGTTTTGGCTCCTTTGGAAAAAGGCGGGAAAGCAGGTTTGTTTGGCGGTGCCGGTGTCGGCAAGACGGTTCTGATTATGGAGATGATTCACAATATGGCT
>JAUWHC010000021.1 GCA_030606095.1 Promethearchaeota archaeon
ATTGTCGATAAAAAAGGAGTAGTCCGTTTTGTAAACCCAATTGCAGAAAAATTTTTTGGACGACATAAAAATGAATTTATTGGGGAAAACTTTGGCTACCCTACTGGACCAGAAACTCAAGAGATAACTATTATACGAAAACCAGGTAAGATCGCAATTGCTGAAATCAACTCAGTAGAAATAGACTGGGAAGGTGAAATTGCTGATTTATTAACTATTCGAGATGTATCTGAACATCGGATGTATGAATTGCGTATACAAGAATCTGAAAAGAGATATCGAGATTTATTTGAAAAATCTCCATATCCAATTTTAATTCTAAACAAACAAGGCGTAGTTATAGACTGTAATTCTGGTTTAGAGCAATTACTTGATTTTAGAAAAGAGGAAATAATTAATAAAAATTATAAAGATACTCCCTTGGCTAATCCAGAGTATTTAGAATTAATAAAAATTTCTTTTAGTGATATACTTAAAGGGAGTTTTCCCAATCCTATAGAAATCAAATATTTAAAAAGAAATAGTGTTTTAGTTTGGGTCAAACTGAGTTTTTCATCTATAAATATAGGAAATCAGGCTTTAATTTATATTTTAATTCAAGATATTACAGAAATTAAGCAATCAGAGCAAGAAGTAAAAAGATTGGAGCAAATTCTTCATGAAATGAATGCACTGATAGAGGATGCTCCTCTAGCAATATTTTTAATTGATAAAACGGGTAAGATTTTAAGAGCTAATCAAAAAGCTTTAAATTTATTTCAATATCATTTAGGTGAGATATTAAATCTAGATATATTCGATTTAATTAGTTCAGAATTTTCAGAAATTATTACAAGGCATTATACTAGAGATATATATGATTCGTCAGAGCCAATTAAGTTAGAAGTTGCAGTTCAAAGAAAAGATGGAGAAATAATTGATGTAGAAATTACTTCTACATTAATAAGAATCGCAAATAATATGATTATTCAATCGTTTTTTTCCGACATTACTGAGCGTAAAAACTATGAAAGGAATCGTCAAAAATTATTAGACAAATTAATTTCCTCTTTAGAATTTAAATCGAAATTCCTTGCAACTATGTCTCACGAGTTAAGAACGCCTTTAAATGCTATAATGGGCTTTACATCTTTATTGCTAGATGGAAGTTATGGACAATTAAACGACGATCAAATTGATTTTTTGAAAGATGTTACTTCAGAAGCAGAGCATTTAAAAAAACTAATCGACACTATTTTAGATTTATCGCTCATTGATATGGGTAAATTTGAATTAATTATAGAAAATTTTGAGTTACTCTCCATAACGCAAGAAATCGTTTCAATTGTAAATCATTTATTTAAGAAGAAAGGATTAGATATTAGTTTAGAAGGTATAAACAAACATATTTATATCAATGCAGATCAATTTAGGTTTAAGCAAATTTTATATAATTTAATTGATAATGCGATAAAATTCACAGAACAAGGTAAGATTACATTTAAATGCATAGAAAAAGATGATTATTGGGAGTTTCATGTTGAAGACACAGGAATAGGGATTGCAAATGAAGATTATGATGTAGTGTTTAGAGAATTTGGTAGAATTAAAAACGATAAAAGAAAAAAAGTTCATGGTTCAGGTATAGGTCTAGCACTAACAAAAAGATTAGTACAGCTTCACGGGGGAGAAATCTGGTTTGAAAGTGAAGTAGGGAAAGGTACAACCTTCATTTTTACAATTCCCAAATAATCTCGAGAATAAATTTGGTTTTTAAAATAAATTATCTACTTTTTCTTATTCAGGTTTCGGGTTTCTGGTATTAATATTATAAAATTACTACCCTTAGTATGATCTCCTTTAAAGCTATCTTCTACCCTAATTTGTCCTTTGTAACTATCTAAAATTCTTTTTACAAGCGATAAACCTATACCCATTCCGCCAATATAATTGTTATCTGGAGAAGCTCTAGTAAAAATTGAATCTTTCCTCGAATCCTCTATGCCAATCCCGTTATCTATAAATTCTATTTTGACATAATTTATTTGATTTTCTTTCTTTTTCGAAATTTTAATTACTATTTCTACACTCAGATTTTCGTTATGTTTTACTGCATTAATTAAAATATTTTCAAAAACATCTAGTAAAAGCTCATTTGCTTGAACATAAACTCTCTTGTAAGAAGAGTGAATTTTTATATTAATATTATAAGTCTGATATCCGTTTTTTAAATTATTAATTGAAGTCTTTAAAAGACTATGTATTTCTTTTGATTGAATAGGTGTTGTAGGTTCTTCAAGTTGAGAAAGTTTACGAACATTAGAGATTAATGTTGAACCTCGAATGATTTGATTTTCGATAACTCCTATTATATCCGTAATATCATTATTAACCTGGGGATCCATCATTTGAATTTTCCAGAGTTGGGCAACTGATAATATCCCTTGTAAAATATTACTCATATCGTGAGCAAAAATATCTTTGTAAAAATTAGCCCGTTGGAATTCTACTTCAATTTTCTTTTTAGAAAACTCTAGTTCTAACTTAACTTGCTGTCTTTCAATTGCATATAAAATTGAGCGTTCTAATAATACGGGATCAATTTTTCCTTTAACTAAATAATCTTGCATCCCAAGTTTAAGGGATTGAATCGCTAAATCTTCATCATCCCTTCCTGTAAGTATAATAATTGGCATATCTTCAACTTTTTCACGAATAATAGATATCGTGTTAAGCCCTGTGCAATCGGGAAGATTAAGGTCCAGTAAAATTACATCTATTTCATTTTTTAAAAGCTCTTCTAATCCCTCACTAAGCGTTTTGTGCTTAAAGAAATTGAATTGAAATCTTTTTGCCTCTTTTAACATTTCTTCAATCAATCGAGCATCTCCAGGGTTATCTTCGATGATAAGAACCGAGATCTCTTCTTTAGATAGTATCTTTAAAACCTATTTTAATTTTGTGGAATTAAATTTTAGTTTAACTCTTAAAATCGTTCATTTGCTAAACATATGTTGATTTATTTTCCTATTTTGGGATTTTAAAATATTTTGGTACTTTCAAAATTTAACAATTATAAAAAAGAACTAATATTAAAATGTTAACAAAAAAATTGATTAAAATAGGTTCTTCCTAAACTTTTTTGTTTTTTACACTACTCAAACTTTGTTTAACACAAAAACCCATCCTTTGTTATAAAAAAGTTTAAATATAAACCAAGATATTATATTCTTGTCCAAAATATTTTTTATATTCTAAAAAATTAATTTAAAAATGAATTAGACAAAATCGCAAACTAAAGAAAAATGATGATCTTAGAACCTGATATGTCCATTCCCATGGATCTTCTTGGCGTAGGATTGATAAAAATATCCGATTTAAAGGCAGGAGGAAAAATAAATATAATTTACCAAAAAGGAATAGGCAACCAACTCATCCAAAAAATAATTAATATAAATAAAGAGAAAATTTTAATAAATAAACAAGGATTTTTAATTGATCTAATTTCTAATTATACAGTATATATTCACTTTTTTGATATCAAACATAAGGAAATAACTGTTATAATTTACCTGGATAAGAAAAAATCAATATTAAAATTCTCTAAATGTTATTATATCTCAAAGAAATTAAACGAAGCACTTTGCTCTAAAATATCATTTTCAGAAATTCAGCAAATTTGTGAGCAAGATTTCAAAATTCCAAAATCAGATTCGTTATTAGCACTTCTTATAATAAGTACATCTGGACTTTTATATTTTTCAAAAATTAATAAAAAAAAAAAAAAACTCGCAAATTTTGAACTTCAAATCAGTGGTTTTATATCTGCTCTATTAACATTTACGAAAGAATTGATTGGTCAAGAGCCGGGTGTAAGGCTTAAACAGATAAATTTTGGAAATCAGCGATTTTATCTAACTATAAAAAATGACGTCGTTTTTGCTTATTTAATCGAAAAAGAAAAAATCTCAGAAATTGATAAAAGGTATATGCAATTAATACCTGATGAGTTTATAACTTTATTCAAAGATAAAGTAAATCCACTAAATTTTAATGGAGATATTTCCCATTTTAAAAAATTTGGAAGCATAGTGGATAATTACTTCATTATTTAATATAATTTAGGTCTATAATTTCCTACTTTATTCTTTTTTCAGATTTTCTTAAGAAAAGGATATCTGAATTTAAATTTAAGTTCTTCAGATTTGTAAATTTAAAAAAGAATTGATATCTACTGGTGAATTAATCAAATTTTTAACTTTTCTTCTAAATTAGAATACCTTTCTCCCAGCGATTTTTAGTAAACAAGACATTTTTTTGAGTGTTACAATTTATATCGAGTCGCTCCCAATTATCATTAGCCGTAAAAGCAACAGAATCCATCCAATGCATATATCCTGTATATTTATGTTTATTTAAAAGTAAATCAATAATATATTTTGACTTACTAGGCGTCATTTCTATAATAAAATCAATGGAACATTTTTCAGTTAGCCAAGTATCCAATCCCTTTAACACGTATTCTTCATATCCTTCTGTATCAATCTTTATTATTTTAATTTTATCTAAAGGTTCATTTATTAACGTATCTAATCTTCTTTGTTTTACTGTGATTAATTGAACCATACCTGGTATTTTAGACAATATAGTTATTATTATATTATTAGCACCGCCTAACATATTGTTTATTTTTATATCAAAAAATGATACCTCTTTATTTTCGTCTCCAGCGGCTACATCAAAGATTATAACATTATTCAAATCATTAATTCGTATATTTTTTTTTAAATTAGGGATATTCCTTGGTAAAGGTTCAATACAATAAACCTTACCAGTATGACCAACAAGTTTTCCTGCAAGTATACCAAACATTCCTTCATTAGCTCCAACATCTATAAATATATCACCTTCTTTTAATGTTTTTTTTAAATATTCAGTAACAGAGGGCTCATAATTATTATTCAAGTAAAGACATTTACAAAGCGTGCTGTTAAATAGATCTCCGCAATATTTAGTATTATCTCTTGTTGTTATTTTTAGTTCATATTTAGAACTTGACATTAATCTTGCCATTTTAACAATAAATTTCAGAGAATTTTTGATATAAGTTATATCTGATAACTTTACTTTACGATTATAATAGAAGAAATTAAAATTTATATTAATAAAAACAAGCATAAAAGCAAAACTAAGAATAATTGAAATAGAGGCAAGAAATAGAACTAAAAAAATTAATATAATAAATAAAAATGATAGATCAAACATTTTTTTTTATAACTCGTTATTTTGGTATTATTATAAGAAAAACTACTTTGTTTATTATTTTATTTTTTTTTATGAGGTTGCAAGTTAATCTTTGTTTCTGACAAAATTGTTGTTTCTCTGTCTTTATTCATTTTATTGAATAATATTCTTAATGATAGCATTGTCGGCTCTTACAAATTGGCTTCTATTCAGCTTAAAATACAATGAAAATCTTTCAATATCATAAATATATCACTAAGATTAACTTGCAACCTTATATTTTTTTTAATTTCATAATCTATGAAATTTAGGAAAAGATAAATATTTATAATTAATTCGATAAATTCAACTATATACATATTTTTTATAACGAACTAAGATTTCCGTATATTTAATAGGTCATCAATAAAATAAATGAATTTTAAAATAAATATAACACAATATAATTATGGTTGATATCATAACCGCTATAACTGGAATAGGATTAGTTTCAATAGCACTCCTATGTTTTAATTTTGCAATTATTTTTCAAAAAATGGGATTAAAAGAAGGACCTGAAATTACATTTGATAAAGGTTTAAAGGGGATATTCAAATCTTTTAAGGAAATTATTAAAAACAAATGGTGGTTATTAGGAGCCGTCTTAGGGGTTGTAGCTTGGTTCCCTTACATAATGTCAATAGGGCTAGTTGGAGTAATGGTTTCTTTACCTATAAACAGTCTGGGAATAATCATTATGGTTATTGCAGCAAACCGTCTTTTAGGAGAAAAAATAAAATGGTACGAATTTCTGGCAATAATTATATTAGCAATCTCACCAGTTTTGATTGTGTTAGCTGGAATTTCAAATACTGTAATAGATTTGCATCTTTTTGTCTTCCCTTTCATAATTTTCTTAGCAATAACGTCTTCCATCACTATTTTTTGCTTAATACTATCTCTAAAAAAGAGAGGTACAAATTTAGAAGGATTTTTTATCATGCTCACAGGCTCCTTTTTACTTGCTCTTGGTAATGTTTTTACAAATATTTTAGCCCAAGCTGTAATTCAAGCAAATATCCAACTAACTTGGTATATATGGGCTGAAATCTTTTTTGGAATCTTTTGGTTTGATTTTAATCATTTATGGGTGTTTTTAGGATGGTGGGGGTTAGCTACATGTAATATTAGTAGTTTTGCCTTCTATCAAAGTGCTTTTCAAAAAAATAGAGTAGCGGTGGTTTTTCCAGTATTTAATTCAATAGGGTTAATGGTTCCCATCATAGCAGGAATATTTGTTTTCCAACAGACATTTACTAATTATTTTCTTTTCTTTCTGGCTATAATTATAATCTTTATAGGAACCTCCGCTCTTGGTAGATTTCAATATCTTGAACATGAGCTTTGAATATGATTATTATTAGTATGGTTAGAAAAAAGATCTTATATTAAGCTATTATAAAGAAAATTTGAATTTAATTAAAAAATCTGAGATACTAAAACAAATGTCAATTAATCTATGAACTTGCTAATAGAGTTTTCTAATTATGACTAAACAAATTTTATTTAAAATACTCACAGTAGGAGACGGAAATGTAGGTAAAACAACATTACTACAAAGATATGTTGAAGGTTTATTTAAAGAAACCCAAAAAATGACAATGGGAGTCGATTTTTATCTAAAGCGCCTACATTACCAAGCGTACGATGTATCATTACAATTGTGGGATTTCGGAGGGCAAGATCAATTTCGATTCTTACTTAACAAGTATGTGAAAGGGGCATCAGGAGCTCTATTATTATTTGATTTATCAAATCCGACTACTATTGAAAGCGCTGGAGAATGGATCGATTTAGTTCGAACTCATAATTGTAACCTTCCAATAATCTTAGTTGGAACTAAATATGATTTAGTAAATCCAGAAACCATTGATGAAAACCAATCTGATTTTATAAGATCTAAATTTAAGTTAATTTCTAAGCTTAAAACTTCCTCTAAGACGGGGTTAAATGTTGAGGAGGTATTTAATTTACTAATTTGTAGCCTTTTAGAAAAAATAGATATTATTGATTAAGTTTTAACTTTGTTGAAATCAAATTATACATTTTTATATTAGAAATTATTGTTGAAAAATTTGGGTTAGACAACTTACAGTCTGATTTTCATCTGTAGCTAGGTAGTTCTGTTTAAAGATAGATGTGAAAAACGCACGATCTTTTGGGTTGAAATATTTATATCCAAACTTATTCCACGCTATCTCTTTGTTTAAGGGCGCAAATAAAGTGATTTGATCTTTTACAAATTGAGTCAGCATGATTGGAACCTCTTCTTTAGTAGTCGGTTTGAAAGTATTCAATAAAATATCGTCGTTAAAGTTATCCCATGTATCCTTAAATTGTATACAGAATTTTTTAATATCGACCTTGTTATCTACGATCAGTTTTGCCAAAGCCTTTATAGCGATTTCATAAGAAGTAGGGTTACTCCTTAACGGGTTTGATATTAAAGTACATGGTATACTACTTCCGTTGTTTTTATTTTGAGGTAAGTTATATTCAGGAAGTATTTTTATCTGGTTTAATCCCATGATATTTCTGATGTCTTTAATATTTCCACCCGTGTCAAAAAACTGTTTATTTACAATGTATATCAGAAGCCTTTGAGCGTGAACATCTCCAAAATAAGGGTAATCTGAGGCGTATAGAAGGTATTCGGACCAATCTCGATTATCGACCCTTATTTTATTTTGTGCCTTAAACCATTTTCGAAAATCTTCAAAAAAGTTCCCAGCCCCCTCTCCATGAAGCATAGATAAATCGCCATAAGTATTCGGTTGAACAATCGCATTATAGACTTCGTAATCGCCAATATTTCCTTGAGCGAAATGTGCGATTATAACCTTGAAATGAGGTAATAACTCTGGATAATGCTGAGCTAACGTTGTCCTAGTTGATCTAATTAATTCGGCGATGTCTAATATTGAGCCTCTTCCGCGAGTGTCGAATAATACAGGCATGGAATGACTTGCGGCTTCAATTAAAACCTTAAGTGGTTTGGTGGTTTTAATATTATCGATCCATCTATCTGATCGAGGATGTAATTTTAGACCCCGGAGACCTAATACTTGTCGAGCGTATGTTACCTCCTTAATTGCCTTTTCTCCTTCCATAGGATTGCAACGAGCGTATCCAATTAGTTTCATAGAAAATGGGAAGCGCGTAGTAAATCTGGAAACATTAATATTGCTAGCTCGATACAAAGCTTCTGGATGTTTATCTCTAAAAACATCTTGGAAAGGAAAAACAACGCCTTGATCGATGAAAGAATAAAATTTTGACTTTTCTTTTAAATCAGAATACCTTTTTCCCAACGCTTCTAATGCAATATACAATTTATCTGTAAAAGGATAAGGATTGAACGACCAAGTAATTTTGGTCGATTTTCCGTCCATTGAAGTTCTAAAGGATTGTTCTCCATTTTTTACCCATTCTGATTTTAATCTTCCTTGAACATTACCCCAAAAATCAAAAGTTCCTGTACCTGGTGCTAGCGGATTCATCATTATAGCTCCATCCACATCTTCTCCTAAATGTGAGTGGGCATCGATTACAAATATATTTTCTATTCGTGTTTTTCCTTCTTGTTCGATTGTTGCTGTTAGCATTTTCTTCAGTCTTAATGTTTTTAACTTTTTTTTTTATCTTACTTCTTTAGAAGAAAGTTTGATTACTTTTAGATTAAATCAAGTTGTTTCCTTATATATTCTTATGTAATAGTTATTCCTTAAATATTATGGCGTTTTGATTGTTTTAAAAGATTGTTTAAAAATAAGGGAAATTAGAAAATTACAACTTTAAATACCTTTGTTTCAAGAAATTTAACTATTTCCTTAAAAGTAGAATAAATTATATTAAAATCTGATCTAACTATCTATTTTGGGAATAATTAATTCGATATTATATTTTTGAAGTAAATTAATAAGCTCGCCTTTTATCCTATCATCTATTTTAAAGCAAAATAAAAATCTTTTAAAATTATCTTTGTATGTCTTCTCAAGGAATTCAATTTTTTTTATGAAAGTGCGAACCTTATCCAAATTAAATATCTTTAGAGAGGCTTCTCCTATAATATTTGGTTTAATATGAAAAATATCGACTTCTACATCTTGAGTATCGGGGTGAACTGTATAATTTTCATCGGTAAAGTGTTGTCTTATTTTGAGATCTAAATCAAGTTCTCTTTGTTTAAATTCTCGTTTTATAATTGAATATGCCATTCCCTCAACAACGTATCCATATCCTAGATCTATACTATCAAGACGTTCATATACTTTATCAAATCGTTTATCAATCTGTTTTTGCATCGCTTCAAACCGTTGATTCATTTCTCTTTGGGTTGCGTCAAATCTTTTATCAGATTTTTTTTGCATTGCGTCAAATCGTTGATTCATGTGCTTAATTAATTCTTCAAATCTCTTGTCCATTCTATCCATAGCGGCCATAAAATCCTGACGAGTTAAGAACTCTTTCCTGAGTTGAGCTAATTGAATCGTTTCTAAAGACTTTAATACTTTTTTCTCTACCGTTTTTTCAATTTCTTTAAGTAGTTCAGGGTCTATAGTCATTTTCATTAATGATAGTAATTATCTAATTATAAAAATATATCGAAATTCGTGTTTAACGATAATGATTGGCAGCTTAATTAATTTAGTAATATCTTTCAGTACATTTTAAATTCATAAATTTTTGAATTTTATTTAGTTTGGGAAGAAATAAACCTAAATTTTTTGGTAAAGATTCGATTAAAGTTTCTAAAATGATACTGTGATTGAACATATCCTTGAAGATTTTTATGAATTAAGGTAAAAAAAAGTGCGCAATTATATTAATGTGTAGAAAATATTGCTAAACCAGAAAGAGCATCTATTCAGAACAATTGTTTTTTATTAATTTTATATTTTATATTCAAATTTCTTTTTTATTAAAAAGTAAGTTTTAAGTTAATATTAAAAATAACCTCTAATATTAAGTATGTTAAAGATAAAAGACTCACAAATAATGAGTATAAAACATATAGAAAATGATGTTTAAATGAATAGAGAAATTATTGAAAAAATTATTGTATCTATCGTTTTTGGTTTAATAGGCTTTTTATTAAATTTTATTCCTATTAATTATTACTTCCCACCTCAGAAAGCAACTTTTTTATTTGGACTAATATTTCCCATGATCATAGCTCTTGCTTGGGGTTGGAAATATGGGCTTTTAGCAGCGACTCTTGGAATGGGTTGTCAAACTATGTGGTTTTTATGGCTTTCAACAAGTGGTTGGGGGTCAATTATTTCAATCCCTCCTTTTACTTTATGGGTTATATGGCACGGATGGTGTGCTGATCAACATAGAAAGAAGAAGACTCAATGGTCAAAACTCTATTTGGCAGAGATCCCATTTCGTATATTTAATATAATAATCCTCTATACCGTATTTAGATTTATATTTCAGTTCAATCCGCCCCCTTGGGCTCCCGAGGTCTCTAATACTGTCGTTCCTTTAGAATATATTAATTTTATTGTAGTGAAAGAAATAATTAATGCTTATTTGATTTTGATAATTTGTGATGCAGTATTAAATCTAGGTAAAGTAAGAACCTTTTTTAAATTAAAAAAGAAAAGCGAACAAGTAAAAACTAATTACATTTCAAGTGTTTCAATTATATTTGGAATTCTTTTTTGGATAACTGATGGATTTCTTAGTTATCTTATTTTTGAATCAGGAGAGGGTTCAATTCTTGATTTGATAATATTAAATGTTCCAATTCACAATTTGTTTACTCGAATTACATTTTTGGGTGCTTGTTTGATTGTAGGATTAATATTGTCTAATTTCTTTAATAAAGAACAAGAAAGTCAGATAAGGATACAAGAACAGGAAAAAAGGATTAAAGATATAGCAAAGAATAGTTTAGAGTGGATTTGGGAAATTGATGTAAATGGAAAATACACTTATTCAAGTCCAGTTATTAAGGCGCTTTTAGGATATACGCATAAGGAAGTGCTTAATAGACATTTTTATGATTTTTTCCATCCTAAGGATCGGGAACAATTGAAAAAAGCAGCATTCGATATATTTGCAAAAAAAGAGCCTTTTAATGAATTTATAGGAAAATATAAGCATAAAAACGGTAAAACGGTTTGGCTCTCGACAAGGGGAATTGCAATTCTTGATGAAAAAGGAGATTTGTTAGGGTATAGAGGTACTGATATAGATATCTCCACGCGCAAGAAGGCAGAGAAGGCATTGCAGGAGAGTGAGGAAAAGTTACGAGCGGTTCTTGACAACGCCACGATCCACATTTGGGCTTTTGATGGAGAACATTATACTTATCTTAATCGAGCTTGGTATCATTATACTGGACAAGATCTAGCTTTACCTCGTACTATTGAACGATGGACGGAAGTAGTCCATCCAGATGATCTGGACAAGGCTATTGAAAAGTGGTATAAGGCAAGGAATAATAAAAACGTTTATAACGATAATTTCCGATTAAAAAATAAGGAAGGTGAGTATCGGTTATTTCATGCTAATGCAATTCCTATTTATGACGAAAATGGAAGTTTTCAGCACTATCAGGGGTATAATATTGATATTACCGAGGAGAAACGGGTGGAAGGAGAGTTAATAGAATCAATGGAGGAACTTGTGCGTTCAAATGAAGAACTTAAACAATTTACATATATAGCTTCTCACGATCTTCAAGAACCTCTTCGTATGATTGTAAGTTTTATTCAATTATTAGAGAAACGCTATAAAGACAGATTAGACGAAGAAGCTGATGATTTTATTAATTTTATTGTTGATGGAGCTAAAAGAATGCAAACTTTGATAAACGACCTTTTAATTTATTCTCGAATTGGAAGAAATAATAAACCATTTATACCAATTGATACAAATATCGTTTTAAAACATGTTATTGATAATTTAAGAAAATCAATTGAAGACACAAATGCAAAAATTACTTACGATCCTTTACCAACAATAATAGCAAATGAGACGGAATCTATACAATTACTTCAAAATCTAATTTCTAACGCTATTAAATTTCATAAGGCGGAGGAACCCCCAGTTGTGCATATTTCTGCAAATCTTCAAAAAAACCAATGGATATTTTCTATTCGTGATAATGGGATTGGAATTGATTCTCAGTTTTTCGAAAGAATTTTTATTGTCTTTCAGCGCTTACATAAAAAGGATGAATATGGTGGCACAGGAATAGGACTGGCTATATGTAAAAAAATAGTTCAACACCATAAGGGAAAGATTTGGGTGGAATCAGAGGTAGGGAAAGGTTCTACTTTCTATTTCTCAATTCCAACAAAATAATCCCGATATTATAGATTTTATTTAATTTACCATTCAATCTCTTCACCAAAATGTTTTATTGGCCAAGCCCAGTAATGCTTTTCTTTTTTAACTCCTTTTTTTTTCAATTCTTTAAATAAATTCTCCTTTTGTTTGTTTATCAATCCCACTGGGTCATACAGAATTTTCCCTTCATCCAATGCATATAAAATAATATCGGTTTTGATTCGAACTAAATTTTTAAATTCACTTTCAGTCATCCAGAGCGAATCTACTCTTGAAGGTGAGAACTCCATTAATTTAAATTTCAGCTCGCTTCTTTTTCTATGATGTTCTGGCAGTTCATTATCTTTAAAAACTATAATTAAATCAATATCACTCCGCTTTTCTTCTGAAAAAATGGCATCTCCTCTAGCCAATGAACCAAACAAAATAATTCCTACGATATTTTTATTTACTTGAAATAATTGAGCTAAGTAGTTTTCCAATTTTGTTGAAAAATACTCGTTTTTCAGAAATTTTAAATTTATATCCATTGTTTTAATTCTCCGAGTAATGATTCTAATCGATCTAAATCTTTAAATTCTTCTTTTGTCATGTTTAAACTCTTCTTAAGAAGTTTTAAATATAATATTACGATCTTTTCGAGATTTATGAGAAAAATTCTGATATCTTCGAAGGATTGATAAATCTCTTCAGCGATAATTAATTTATTATTCTTGATTGTTCCATATCGAGTTTGAACCCCTTCGTTCTCAAAAAATTTTGAATGTTTTAAAATTTCTTTAAGTATCTCTTTTGTTTCTAAATCTATCGTTAAAGAAGACTCACTTTTTAGAACATCTTTCAATATATCTGTTGGAACATGGGTTTTTTCCACTTTCAAACCCATAAAACTTAGGATAGCTTTATTTAATTTTTCTACTGCAAACTGGCTTCTAAACGCTACAAGAGAATAATACTCATTTTGAACGCTATTTATCACGATTTTCATATCACTTATAGCGGATTTGATCCAACTTTTTCCTTGAGAAAAATTAGTATTCATTTTATATGATATATATTTCGTTTATTCTACTAAATAATTATCTTTTTATTTATAAATTTTTATGAGATTTATTCCTAAATCATTTGGAACGATTAAATTTTATTTAATTGTTATGATAACATTATGATATTCTTCTGCCGGAATGTAAAACAACCATTAGATTTTAATCATTAATTTTACTTTTGTTAGCAAAAATAATCTATGAAAGATAAAAAAGAATTAATTAATTTACTCTCTCATTTCTTTTGGAAGTGTTAATGTCCCAGTCAGAGGATTATTTAATGGATCTTGGCAATATTCTATTGTAAAGTATATTAAATCGTAGAGTATGTTTGGGTTTTCGTTGTTATCTAATTTATATTGATATAAGCTTAACTGGTACTCAGCTTCTGTTATCGGAGGTTCCGCGTAGCTTACGCTTCCAAAAACTGATTGAAGTATAGGTTTCAAAAATGGCG
This sequence comes from Promethearchaeota archaeon, assembly GCA_030606095.1. Taxonomy (GTDB): domain Archaea; phylum Asgardarchaeota; class Lokiarchaeia; order Sigyniarchaeales; family SOKP01; genus SOKP01. The sequence continues at coordinate 14,068 of JAUWHC010000021.1, forward strand.
AGTAGAGAAAACCAAGTTCTTTTAATTCGTCCTTTAAGTAGAAGAACATCCTTTGTACTGCCTGCATCATATACCTTATAGGTTGATTCTCAGGTCCTAAATATTGTTCTGCAAAATTCGGGTCGTATTGCGCGAGATGTTCTCGAGTAAGATTTTGAGGACGGAATAACGATATTAACCCTCTTTCGATGGTAGTTTTTCTGTTATATGCGATCGTCTCGCTACCCGCGTCTGGTACCCATACTCCCTGTTCTAATAACTTTCGTGTTTTATAACACATCGCTTGAAGTAATAAGGCGATTCCTATTCTACGGCATATTGAAATTTGAGCGTCGCTAACCCTTATTTCAACTGTTCCCCAATCTGTGAAAGGAAACACGTCTTGGAAGCGACCATCCTCTAAACTCGCTTTTTGGACAACCTGCAGAAAGTAATCGATAGTATCTTGGTCTCCCGAAGTGATATAAGGCGGAAAATGCTTAGGGTCGTTGTTACTTAACATTGTAGTGTTGTTTTTTAATCTTAAAGAACGTACACAATTTGGCGCTGTAATTCTATTATTAACTATTTTAATAACATCTGTTGGCTTATTATTTAATATAGGTGAATTACATGTAAGGGCTATGATATGTGGAATGAAATTTCGAATCATACAATATGCTTGCACTTTTTCTAAATCAGATTTAAAGGATCCGATGTGGCTATGGTCCGCCTGGGTAAGCCCGCGCATATATTCTTTAGCTGCTGGATTAATGGCTGAAGCTATGATGTGTAAATCTTTTGGCAGGGTATTTTTTGCTAAAAGAAATAAGGTGCTTGCCCAATAAGCTAGCTCCTCAACATATTCACATGGGGGCGTTACGAGTTCTAATATATAAGTAACTGCTGTAACATTACCATCACGACCAAAAGTATCAATGTCAACGACATTTCCATCTGGAAG
>JAUWHC010000246.1 GCA_030606095.1 Promethearchaeota archaeon
GAAAATAAAAATGATTTTGATTCAAAAAGGAGAAGATTTGATTACCATTACATTGCAAAATATTTTAAGTTATAGGAAAGACGATGAGGATTTCATAAATCTAGTCTTAAACTGGAACAAAACAGTTTTAATTGAGGTGGATGGGTTTTACCCAGTCGAAGTTATATTTGACCGCAACGAAATAAAATTTAAAACAAAAGATTTTGATAAAAAGATAAATCTGAAAGTAAAAATGGACATATACACATTTTTAGATTTGGCCTTTGGTAGATTAAATCCTGTAAAAGCTTTCCTTAAACGTAAGCTTAAAATTAAAGGATTGTTAAAAATTGGAACTTTGTTAAAATTCATGAAAATCTTTTTAAAAACGATGAAAATGGTTGCTTCAGACCCCAACAATAATTATTTTGAATTAAATAAAGAAACAAGATAATGAGGTGAAAACAAATACATGACTGAAACAAAAGAAAGAAATGTGTATGAGAAAATAAGTAAAGAGGATGTGCTTAAAAAGTTAGTCGAAATATTCGGAGAAAAATACGTAACCAATAAGTCCGTAGATTTATACTCCTATTCATACGATATGACCGAATGTAAGCCTCATATGCCTGATTTCATAGTTATTCCTGAAAATAAAGAGCAATTAATCGAATTAGTAAAGTTTTGTAATTCCAATTTAATTCCAATTGTTCCTTACATATCTGGAAATAATGTAGGGGGTTTAACGATTCCGGAGAACGGGGGTATTCTCGTAGATTTTGGTAAAAAGATGAACAAAATTTTGCATATTGATGACAATATGATGTACGCTCTCATAGAACCTGGAGTTACCTTTGGTCAATTGAAAAAACACTTAGACGAAAATTTCCCACACCTAAGATATAGTTATCCTTATGCCCCCCCATACGCAGGGGTTGTTGGAAATGTTATATTGAGTGGTATGAATAATCTCTCGTGTAAAATTGGATCGATGGGCGATTCAATTAACGGTTTAGAAGTAATTACTGCTAACGGCGAAATCGCTAGGATAGGTTCGTGCTTTTATGGAGAGAGCGAGGCAACACCCGATAGTTGGTGGAGCAGATATCCTATGCCAGATTTAATGGGTCTCTTTATAAATTGGCAAGGTATGACAGGTTTAGTTACCAAATGCGCCGTTCAACTATGGCCTAATCTATCCATTAAACGAACCTATATCTCAACAGTTTTTGAACTTACAGATGTAGCTTCAGTAATGAGGGAGGTCGGTAGAACTGATGTCATCGACGATATTTCAGCAGTTAGCGTCGAAGTAGTAAAAATGGCTGCAGGAATTCCTGAGCCTAAAAAATTTCCTGGTGAACCCTTTTTCACAGTGATGTTTTCAATCTCGGCAAAAACAAAAAATCAATTCAATGCTAGAATGGAAATTTTATCCAACGAAATCGAGAATTTAAATAAACAAGGAAAAAAAGTTCTTTTGATTAATGCTGACGAGTATGTCAAATTATTTAACTTAAGACTTAGGTGTTACCTCGATTTACCCTCCGTAGTACTTCCACTGGTAGAGTATTCAGGTTTAACTTGGTTAGGTTCATATGCTCCAAGTCACAAGCTCGAAGAACTAATCGAAAAGGTGTATAAATTATTTTATAAACACAATATCACTCCATTTATTTACTTGAAAATGATGAAATCAAGTCATTACGCGATATTTCGTCCTATTATGCGCTATAACAAGTTTAAAGAAGGAGAAGAAGAAAGATACCACAAGTGTTTAGAAGAAATCACGGATATATCCATTGATTTGGGATGTATTCCTTATAAAACCCCTGCTTGGATGACGGAGAAGATGCGCCAAAAGATTAATCCAGGATGGATTAACCTTTTTGAAAAAATAAAGAAATGTATGGACCCAAATAACATATTTAACCCAGGAAGGTGGAATACATAAATGGTAGAAATTGATAAGAGTCTCATGGGAAAAGATGTTTTGGAATTAGCATTTGATAATTGTATTCGTTGTTCTACATGTAAATATTCTTATAAGGGTTTCGAACCTTCGTGTCCTTGTGGAGAAAAGTTTTTATTTGAATCGTATTGGGCATCTGGGAAAATAAGAATAATAAGAGGTCTCGTAAACGGTGAACTGGAATGGTCTGAGGATTTAAAAGATGCTATTTTTGCTTGTCCAACTTGTGGAGCTTGTATGGACGCTTGTCAAGCTCCCCACGCTGATTATATCGTAGATATGATAGAAGCTCTAAGAGAATTAGCTGTAAAACATATTGGGCCCGCTAAGAACCAAGAGCTTTTAGTCTCTCGTTGCGAAGAGAATTATAATCCTTATGGAGAGTCTAACTCTGATAATGAAGAGTTGAAAAAACAATTTGATTTACCAGATAAAGCAGATTGGGTTTATTATATTGGATGTACTTCTAATTACCGTCAGCAAAGTTTAAGGGACTCAACTTTAAGATTCCTAAAAAAAAGCGGTATAAATTTCACTTTAATCGATGAACATTGTTGTACGAGCCCTATGATTCGAACGGGTCAACTTAGCATTGTTAAAGATTATATAAGCTATAATATCGCTCAAATTAAGAATACTGGGGCTACTAAAGTTATTACCTCATGTGCAGGTTGTTATAGAACATTTAAGAAAGATTTCAAAAAATTTGGCGAAGAATACGATTTTGAAGTGTTCCACACTTTAGAATTAGTAAAACAACTATTAGACGATGATAAATTAAAGTTTAAATCGGAGTATAATAAAACAGTGACTTATCACGACCCTTGTCATATCGGAAGGCATATGGGTGTTTATGAACTTCCTAGAGCGATTTACAAGCAAATCCCGGGGTTAAAGTTAGTAGAAATGAAAAGAAATAGGAATTTTGCTTGGTGTTGCGGAGCTGGAGGTGGCGTAAAAATCGGGTATCCTGAATGGTCTGTAGAAATATCTAAAGAACGCCTTGATGAAGCGAAGGAGACCGAAGCAACGGTAATATCGTCAGTATGTCCTTTTTGTAGAACGAATTTAAGCGACGCCAACAATAATTATAACTTCGAATTTGAAGTACTTGACCTAATGGAAATCATAGATCAATTAAATATTGAAATTGAGAAGTAGAAATAAATGGAATTATCAATTTTCCTTAATTTTTTATTCTAAAATTACTATTAAGTAAAAATCTTTATAAACTAATTTAGCAAATTAATAATAATAATTGATTTTGAAGAGAGATATCGTATAGAGACTATTCCTCCTAAAACTAAGCTACAATTTAAAATGTAAAGATTGTAATATATTATCTAAAAAAGATTTAATCTTTTAATTATAAAGAAAGAGAAAAATCTCTAATTTAGATTCAAAAAAAGTGAAAAAAATGATTAAGGTATCGTGTGTTCAATTTGCATATAAACAAATTGAAAGTTTTGAAGATTTCGCTAATAATGTGGAAAATTTATTGAACCAAGCCGAGGATTCGGATTTTGTCGTGTTTCCCGAGACTTTCACTTTAGAACTTCAATATCTAATTCCAAACAACAATTTGAATAAAATACCTGAATTCACTGAGAAATACAGAAACCTTTTCGCTCGTTTATCTAAAGAAAAAGAGCAATATATTATTGGGGGTTCTCACTTAACAATTGAAAACGGAAAGGAGTATAATATAGGGCATATCTTTTGCCCCGATGGAAAATTATTGAAACATCGAAAAACGCATCTTTTTCCATTAGAAGCAAGTATGGGGGTGGCTCCTGGAAACTCTTTAGAAATTTTCGAAACTGAAAAAGTGAACATCGGTCTGGCTATCTGCTACGAGATGGAGTTCCCAGAAGTAGCTCGAACGTTAACTTTAAAAGGGGCTGATGTTATTTTTTGCCCCTCTTATACCATAGGTGAAGCTGGATTCTGGCGCGTAAGGCATTGTTGCCAAGCAAGAGCCATAGAAAATCAGATTTATGTCCTCCATTCCTGTTTGGTAGGAGAATCCCTGTATAAAGGAATGGAAGGATGGGGAAGATCGTCAATTTTAAGTCCATGTGAATCTCCTTGGAATCCTAATGGTGTAATTGCTGAAACTAAAACAAATGAAGAAATGGTGATAACTGGTGAATTAGATATTAAGGTTCTACACAAAAAAAGAAAGCGTGGAGCGGCTACTACTCTTAAAGACCGCCGTCCTGAAATCTATAAAATTTAATTGTAAGATTTAAATTAAAAATAAAAACCTTATATTATTATAAGTTAATTTACTCTATCTAAAATTAAATCATTTTTATAAAAAAATGTGAATAAAATGGCAATTAAATTAAAATCTGATTTCTCGTTGACAGAAATAGAAGAAAAATTAGGTACTAAAAAGATTATTGGTCTTGCTTTTGTAACTATTTGTATTAACCTATTCTTTATAGAAGCTTTGCGAGCTTTTATACCCGGTGTGTATGTCTCAGTATCTCATGTCGTATTCGGAGAGGATGTTCTTGTGAATGGGATGGTTCTTTTAGCTCTACTATTTTTCTTTATACCGGGGTTAACCAATACGATCTGCAAAAAAGTTGGGTTAAACAAATTGATGAAATTTTCAATATTTGCTATTGTAATATTTAGATTATTATTAGCTTTTCAATTACCGTCTAAGTTGGAAACTATTTGTGTTGGTTTGATTATCGCTTTCTACGGTTTTTACATAAGCACCTTCAGTACATTATGGTTAAGAGAAAACGATGAGATTCAGTCGAATCATAAAATAACTTTCATAACCTTAACAATCTTAAGTGCGTTTCTTATAGATTACTTTATACGAGCATTAGGTTTATCTCTCGATATATCTCTCTTAACTCCTGGCTTAATCTTAGATTGGAATTTAACGCAATATTTTTGGTTGATTTTTCAAAT
>JAUWHC010000296.1 GCA_030606095.1 Promethearchaeota archaeon
CGAAGAGATAGAAAGTCTACACGATGAAAGAAACATATATCAACACGAAGCGTCGTCAATAACTTATCATTTAAATCGTCAATATGCTCTAGATTATTTAGAAAAAGTAAAGGAAATAATGATAGCAACAAATATACTCGATATTAACGGTGAAATCGAAGCAACTAAATATTTTTCAGAAGATAACAAAACCCTACCTGATAATGAGACCAAGAAAAAAAATAAAGAAATTCAGATAAGGTGTCTAAATTCTTTACGTACTCTTTGTTCTTATTTATATGGAATTGATACAGAGTATTATGACAAGGACTCCCCAAAAGTAATTTCCTCGTTAAATTTGTTAAAAACTTACAAAGATCTAATCTTACCGTTAGGCATTACTTACTTGGATGTACCTACGGAAATAACAACAGGTGGAATGTTCGGACATGTGGAAGGTGTTAAAGTATTCGTTAACGCAAATTGCGAAAGGAGTCTGGAAATTATTTTAGATCTTTTTCAATTTGAAATTGTTAAAATTCATAAGTTATTTATTGATGGCAGGGAATTTCAAGATTTTGAAGAGGTTTCTCAGATTTTAGAATGCATAAAAAAAAGAATATTATAAAAGCAATTTTAGGAATTAACCTTTTTAATCCTTTGTGTTGCCCTCGGAAAAATCTTTAAAATCCCGAAATTGACAACCGCTTTCGATGGATGTTTTACGCTCGTCTTCAGAACCCTTAGTTCCCACTTCCCCCTCGAGTAAACCCCTTACAAACTCCTCTACGGCGACTTTGTACTCGCCAACTCTGCTCTTAGGCACTTGAAAAAACAAAAAGGCGGAATCTTCTCCCAAAGTTAACTCAATCGCGAACTTACCCTCGACAAACTCCCGAACTGCCTCTCGGTACTCCAATAGCTTGCTCGTAGGAACCCTAACGCTCACCCAGCCCGACGCCTCCCCAAACTTACGCTTTCTACCCAAGAACCCAAACCAAACTTAGTTTAAACTTTCTTAAATTATAAGTTATAGGCAACGATTTTAAACCGCTTGAATTTTAATGTAAAAACTTTCGAAAATTTCGCGACTCGAAAATTCGCGTTCCGAGACTCGAAACATCCCCCTCCTTTTCCGTATCACGAAAAAACCCTATGTATCTTGATATATTATACGAAAGTGAAATATTAATTACAAAAAAAAACACAGAAAAACCCTTTCATAGGTCCCCAACCACTAACGTTTGTTAGGTGACCTTCTGCTTTTATTCTTTCTACATCCAATAACACGGTAAATAAAGAGGGTTCACCCTCACCTTCTCTCGGTAAAAAAATTGCGCTTTTCCACGGGACAAAACAACCTGTTAAATAAGTTATTGATTTTACCCGAGTAAGAACGCAAAAATCCAAGTTAAGTTCTTCCATCGCCGATTGATATTTTTTAATGTGACCTTCCCAATTAATTTTAATTTCACTCATATGCTAAATCATCAAAATTAGTTTTTAAATCTAATTTATTTTACGACTTTGTTAAACATTTAATATTGTTTTAATTTAGCTTCTGATGTTATCGAAAAAAAAATTCTCTTAAGTACTGCAAACTTAGTGTATTCGCAAAATTCAATTTGAAGGTAAAAATGTAACAAAAATTAGAGAGTTACTTGTATAAATCGGCGGAAGATTCATTGATATTTCTAGACCTTGTAATTACTTTGGCCATATCTTCGTACTTTTCGATAATCTCAGTTGGTAAAGTAGAACTGATTTTAGAAAGGGCAAATTCAAAATGTTTGTATTCGATTTTATCTATATCTTCCATTTTTTCTCTAATTGCTTGCATTCCCGCTTCTCTACAGACGTTTTCTAAGTCCGCACCGCTATAACCTTCTGTAATTTGGGCAATATGTTTCAATGAAACGTCGTTGGCCAAGGGCATTTCGCGCGTATGGACTTCTATTATCTTTATCCGTGATTCTAAATCAGGGGCTGTTACATATAATAACCTATCAAAGCGACCAGGTCTTAAGAGAGCAGAATCTACTAAATCCGGACGATTAGTACTAGCAATTACTACAACTCCTTTTCTATCTTCCATTCCATCCATTTCTACAAGTAGTTGGTTGACAATTGAAGAAGTTACTCCTGATCCTGTTCCTTCATAAGACATTCTAACCGCTGTTATTGCATCAATTTCGTCAAAATAAATGATCGAAGGAGACGCTTGACGTCCTTTTCTAAATATTTCTCGGATTGATTTTTGACTTTCTCCAACCCATTTTGATAATATTTCGGGTCCTTTCACGGCAATAAAATTACATCTACTTTCATTAGCCACAGCTTCAGCTAAAAGAGTTTTTCCACAACCCGGGGGGCCAAAAAGTATAATCCCGTTTAAAGGTCTAATTCCAGCTTTCTCGAAAAGTTTAGGATACTTAAGAGGCCACTCAACAGCTTCTCGCAACTCTGACTTTATATCTTCTAAGCCTCCAACATCTTCCCAACTAATGTCAGGAATGTCTATCATAATTTCTCGCATTGCTGAAGGTTCAACCATATTAATTGCATGTATGAAATCTTTATCGGAAATCCTTAATTCTTGAATAATATCGATGGGTATAGGTTCATCTAAATTAATTTTAGGTAATATTCTTCTTAAAGCGAACAGAGCTGCTTCTCTACACACTGCCATAATATCAGCTCCCGCAAATCCATGAGTTATCTCCGAATATTGATTGAGAACAACATCATCTTCAAGCGGCATTCCCCTTGTATGAATTTGTAATATTTCTTTTCGTCCTTTCACTGTAGGAACTCCAAATTCTATTTCGCGATCAAATCTTCCCGGTCTTCGTAAAGCTTCGTCTAACGAATTTATTCTATTTGTAGCACCTACAACTATAATATGACCCCTACTTTGTAACCCATCCATCAAAGAAAGCAATTGAGACACAACTCGTCTTTCTACTTCTCCAGAAGTATCGCTTCTTTTTGGAGCGATAGAATCAATTTCATCAATAAATATTATAGAAGGTGCATTTTTTTCCGCATCGTCGAATATCTCCCGAAGCCTTCCTTCACTAGCTCCATAAAATTTGCTCATAATTTCTGGACCATTTATAGAAATAAAATAAGCGTTTGATTCTTGAGATACAGCTTTTGCCATTAAAGTTTTCCCCGTCCCTGAAGGTCCATAGAAAAGTACGCCTTTTGGGGGGTCTATATTTAACCTATGAAAGAGTTCTGGGTGTTTTAGTGGCAATTCAACCATTTCTCGAATTCTCTGGATTTCGTCAGTTAAACCACCTACATCGTCATATGTAACAATTCCTCCAGAAACATTTAGTAAAGCAACTCGTTTATTAACTTTAATTCTAGTATCACGAGTAATTTTTACAATTTTATTAGCAGGTAATGTATTTTCAACGACCAATCTTAATAGACCTAATGTTGGTCTCTTCTTATGGCTTCTCATGAACATATTCATCATCTGATTCATTGGATTATCCGGATCTGACTTTTGATAAACAGCTCCTAAAACCTCGACTATATCTCCCGCAACAACGGGTTTATCAATTAGTTTTGCTAAAATGGATTCGGATTGTTTTTTTAAATCTATATTGGCTTTAGTTGGTGTTAATACAATCTCTTGGGCAAGAGATATTTTCGCAAGTCTAATTGAAACAAACTCACCAATCGTTGCCCCAGCATTAAGTCGTTGAAGTCCATCTAATCTTATTGCTCCCCTCCCTTTATCGGCAACGCTAGCTACGACTATACCAGTAGTTTTCTTTTTTCCCCTTATTTCAATTATGCTTCCCGTGCTTAAACCCATATTTTCAACAATTTCTTGGTCAAGATAGCATAACGAACGGCCGCTACGAGATTTTTCTAGCTCTTCTATTCTTACTTTAATTTCTTTTATTAAAGACATGATGAAAATTGATTAATTATTTTTAGTATTTAAAATAATACAATTTCAAAGTTATATAGTAATCGGCAATTTATGTTTTTTTCTATTTTTTTTTATAATTATATTGTAAGAATTAATAGATCTAATAGGAAATTTCTAAATTTAAGTTCTTTTCTAGAAATGTTATATATTCCTTTGAAATTATCGAGTCTTTAAGAGATAAATTTAAAGATTTTTTGATAAATAATTTTCTTAATTTTAATATTCTATTTTTATAGATTTGCAACTCTGGATTCTTTA
>JAUWHC010000031.1 GCA_030606095.1 Promethearchaeota archaeon
AAGGATGAATTCTATATCAAAGAGTGTTGAGATGTGAGTAGAAATATATGAGTGCTCAATAGGATGGTAAAAATAGTATTAAACCCTTTTGAATCCCCCATGCTGCTTAATATATTTACACACCTCTACTAATTTGTTGAAAATTATTGATTCTAATTTTAAATGGTAATATTAATAATTTCTGCTTGTAAAGTTTCAGTAACTGTTAAAATTGCAAAAGAAGTTGGCGCTCCAAAAGTATTTTTTTCTAAATACCCTTTCCCGGGGTTTATCAACAAAATTTTATTCACTTCTATTATTTCAGGTTCATGAGTATGCCCAAATACAATTGCATCAACATCATAGTCCTTAAACTCTCTTTTAACCCTTGCCTTAGTAAATGTTTCAGGACCTCCACAGAATGGATGTGTAATCCCTATTTTTTTACCCTTTATTTCTAATATAACCTTATCTGGTAATATCTTTCTAATACTCAAAGGATCGGCATTACCAAACACTCCTTTAAATTTATCGCCTTTCCACCTTATTAAACCTTCTACTATATCTATTGATGTATAATCCCCTACATGAATAATCCAATCCCCTTCTTTTATAGCTTGAACCATTTCTTTTGGCAATTTTTTAAAAGAATTTAAGTGTGTATCGCCTATGATTATTATTTTAACTGACATATTTTTTGTTTTACCATTAATTAATCTGGGCATTTTTGTAAAAATATTTTAAATGCTCTAATAATTTTTTTATGTTCTAATATTACAAAAATTAATTTTAAATATAACTTTTTAAATTTTAGGATACACAGATATTAATAATCATGAAGAAAACGATAAAAATCATTGTTTCCGGTGATGGTGGAGTAGGAAAAACCTCATTTCTAAATCGCCTTGTTCACGATAGCTTTGATGCCAATCGTCAATTAACCAGAGGCGTTGATTTTTACTCAAAAATTACTGCTGTTAATGGAACTGAATTTAATTTTATAATGTGGGACTTTGCTGGACAATCTCAATTCAAAACGTTTTTAAATGGTTTTGTCAACGGCTCTCTCGCAGCTTTTATTCTTTTTGATTTAACGAGAATAAATACAATTGAAAATGTTCAAGAATGGATAGTTAAATTAAAAGAATTTGGAAATATTCCTATATTATTGATAGGAACTAAAAACGATTTGGTTAATCCTTATGTATCTCTCTCTATAGATGAATTTATCTCAGAAATTAAGAAAGAATATGAAAATATTATTAGTTATATAAAGATCTCGTCAAAGACAGGGGAAAATATCAAAACAGCTTTCGAAATTTTGATAGAAAACCTATCCTTTTAATCCTATTCTTTAATAACTTTACAAAATTTTTAAATAATCTTCTATTCTCCCATAAAAATGCTATAGCGTAATTTTTAAGGAATTAAATATTTTCTTTAATGTGATTCCCCCGTTATTAAGCTTTCTTCTTGTTATTGCTTTGATCTTAATTTTCTCAAAGAAAGAGCTAAGTGTTGTTTTAGGCATTAGCGCAATCATTTTTGGACTTTTAACTCAAGTAAACATTATTAATTCCATGATTGAAGTTATTATTGATCCTTCAATTGTTTTATTAGCGCTTTCAGTTTTGCTAATACCAATTTTAGGTGGTATAATGGAAGAATCGGGACTCATGCTTGAATTAATTCAAAATATGAAAGTTTCTAAGAAAGTCGCTTTAATGGTCAGTCCGGCATTATTTGGTTTATTACCTGTGGCAGGAGGAGCATTAATGTCGGCACCAATAGTAGACCAAATAGATCCGGCTTTAGATTCTAATCGAAAAGTTGCAATTAATGTATGGTATCGACACGTTTTAATTTTAATTTATCCTCTCTCCTCTACTCTTCTCGTGGTAAGTGTCCTATCCGGGATATCACTTTATTTAATTGTTTTAGGTTTATTAATTCCTTTTATTTTAATGGTTTTTGTAGGATATTTTACTTTACTTAAACCAGTAGGTAAATCAAAGGAATCAACAAATAGAAACTTAAAACGAGTTTTCCATAATTTGATTCCCCTCATCATCGCTCCCATTATAGATTTCTTAGGAAGGCTCTTTTTCCCAATAATCTTTCCAGAAATGTTTATCTTTATAGGTTTAATCATAAGCATTTCCATCGCATTAAAGTTTGCTAAAATGAATGTATTTAATATAAAAGAAATCTCGCGAAAAATGAAAGTATGGAGATTTCCTCTACTAATCATCTCAATGTTTTTGTTTCTGAGTATTTTCTTAGAATCTGGAGTGCCTGAACAGATTAGCGATTTAAATCTACCCTTTGCTTTGTTCATTAGTATTGGCTTTTTCCTTGGTTTTACTACAGGTAGAGTACAATTACCGAGTTCGATTCTTATCCCGATTTATTTGATTCAAAATTTAGTCCTATCAATGCCCATAATCGATTTTGTTTTTCTTTATTTTGCTATTTTCTTAGGATATTTAATTACCCCACTTCATCCTTGTTTAGCCTATAGTATTAATTATTTTAAAACTAATTATAAAAAATCGTTTAAAGAAGTGGTTAAACCAACATTGATCTGTTTTGGAATTCTATATGCTGTTTTTTTTTTAATGTTATTGGTTAATTAAAAAACATATAAAAAAAGAGTTTAATTAAATTCTATTGCTAGACTTTATTTTTTTAAATCTTTACAACCCAACCAAATTCATCATCAATATCTAAACGCTGAATACCCACCAGCAATTCATAAATCTTTCTTGTAATTTCGCCAGGTTCACCTTCACTAAAAATCCTTTTTTTATCCTCAAGGACAATAGATTTAATCGGAGTAATAACAGCAGCAGTTCCCGCGCAAAAAGCTTCAGAACAAGAATTTTCAAACAATTCTTTATAGGAAATATCTCGCTCTTCAATTTTTATTCCCATTTTCTTTGAAGCTAATTCTAAAATTGATTTACGCGTAATACCAGGCAAAATTGTTCCAGTTGTTTTTGGAGTTGCAAGGGTTCCGTTAATCACAGCAAAAAAATTTGCCGCTCCAACCTCCTCAATAAATTCCTTATGAACTGCGTCTAAAAAGATGACTTGAGAAAAACCCCTCTCTTTAGCTTCCTTTCCGGCTAACATAGATCCGGCATAATTGCAACATGTTTTGGTTGCACCAGTTCCACCTGGAGCGGCTCTAGTATACTTCTTCGTAATCTCTAAATCAATACCCCTAAATCCTTCTGGGAAATAGGGTCCTACCGGAATCGCAAAAATTATAAATTTATAACTTTTTGCTGGTTTTACACCAACTATCGGTCCATTTCCAATCATTAAAGGACGAAGGTAAAGTGCTCCAGCACTATCATAAGGTGGCATATATTCTTCATTTGCTCTCACTACATCTTTAACCGCATCAACAAATTTGTTTACATCATAATTCGGCATTAATATTCTACTAGCACTATCGTTAAATCTTTTCGCGTTTTCCTTCGGTCTAAAGAGGACCTTCTCTCCATTCTTAGTCCTTAACGCTTTCATACCCTCAAATATTCCCTGTCCATAATTTAGTACACAAGCAGCAGGTGAAATTTCAAATTTTCCGAACGGGACTAATTTTCCTTCGTCCCATTTCCCGTTATTGTAATCTGAAACAAACATAGTTTTAGTTTCAATATATTCAAAACCTAGAGAATAATAATCTATATCTTTAGCGTCCATATACATCAAATACTAGTTAGTTTTTATCAGAGTTATTTAATGATTTGTTTATTAAAAAATTTTATTTTCAATATAATTGTAATTTCAAATTTGAGTTTTTTTTGTAATTAGCATAAAAATCAATAAAAATAAATAAAAAAAACAAGATTTATAATTTAATTTTAGAGATTGTTATTAATTATAATAAAAAAATATTAAAAATTTTATAAATATGACGCTAGATAATCGCGAAATAAATGAATTTAAATTAGTTATCGCTGGTTTAGACAATGCCGGAAAAAGTAGTGCGTTAATTGCTTTAAGACAAAAATATAACTTTTACGAACGGGTAAAAAATCTAAAGCCTACAATAAAAATAGATTATAGTTCATTTAAATTCCTAGAAACCTATCGAATTAATCTCTGGGATATGGGTGGTCAGAAGAAATTCAGAAAAATATACGTAAGTAATACCATATATTTTACTGAAACAAATTATATTTATTATCTTATAGATATTCAAGATGAAATCAAATTCGAAGAATCTGTAAAATATCTTCACGATTTGTTAAACATTTATAGAGATTTGGATTATTCAAACGAAGTGATAATATGTTTCAATAAATATGATCCAAAATTTAAAAATAGTGAAGATTTTTTCGATCGAGCAGAAATGATTAAAAATTTGATTGTATCCCAAAATAAAGATATGAAGTTTAAATTCTTTAACACATCTTACTATGACATTTCATCAATTTCGAAAGCAATTTCCTATTCTTTGGATAAATTATTAAATTTAGAAGTAATTGATATAGGATTAAGAAAAATTGTTAATCAGTTTAGTTGTAGTTATGCAATTTTATACACCGTATCAGGACTTATCATATCTGATCATTACATGGATGTTATGGATATAAGAGCTTTTGAAGAGAAAATTAGTAGTAGAATTAACGAAGATCTTGAATTTTTTCAGAGATTAGAAGATGAAGATGTTAAAATAGACGATAGAGTAGCATTGTCTGAGGATAGAACGGAATATGTAAAAAGATATTCAATAATCTCTGGTAAAAATATAGAAAATACATTTTATATAGGAATAAGTGCTCCAACAAGTAAAATTAATGAAATCAAGATAGAATTAGAAAAATTTCGTAAGATCCTATTATCTACTTTCACGTAGTTTAGAAGAAGATATTATAACTTTTTCTTATTTCAAATAAAAGCTTTTTTTGCTCCTTTTTAATTTTTAATTTGTTAGAATTGTAGAATAATGGAGCGACAGCCCGTGCCATTGTTATTAAGCATTCAAATCTCCCTTCTATTCCTAATTTTTTTATACTTTCTGATTAAATATTAATAAATAAACAAAACATTTTTCTAAAATATGGGGTTACTTCATATATGGCGCTACAAAAAATAACTGCTAAAAAAATAATTGAAAAAAAAAAAAGCGGGGAAAAAATAGTAACTATTACATCATATGATTATTCATTTGCCAAAATCGTTGATGATTGCGGAATTGACTTAATTCTCGTAGGCGATTCTCTTTCCATGGTAGTGCTTGGGTATAAAAATACATTATCCGTTACGATGGACGAAATGATTCACCATACTAAAGCAGTGGCACGTGGAGTTTCGAATGCTATGATAGTTGCGGATATGCCTTTTTTGTCGTATAAGATTGATATTATCGAAGCTGTGAAAAACGCAGGAAGGTTTATTCAAGAAGGTGGCGCTGAAGCCGTCAAAGTTGAGGGCGGGACAAAGATTTGTCCTACGATAAAAGCAATTATTGACGCAGATATACAAGTAATGGGGCATATTGGGCTTACTCCTCAAGCCATATATGAATTTGGTGGTTTCTTAGTTCAAGGAAAAACAGTAGAAGCCGCAAAAAAGTTAATAATTGATGCTAAAAATTTAGAAAAAACGGGTGTGTTTTCTATAGTGTTAGAGAGCATTCCTTGGCAAATTGCTAAATTAATAACAAAAACTGTGAATGTCCCTACTATTGGTATTGGTGCGGGGTCTTATTGTGATGGTCAAATCTTAGTTATAAATGATATGTTAGGGCTTTTTACTGACTTTAAGCCAAAATTTCTTAAATATTTTGCTGATATTGGGAGTTCAATCCGAATTGCTTTAGAAAGTTATAAAAATGAGGTAGAAAAGGGATTCTACCCCGATAAAGAACATTCTTACGACTTTCCGCAGCAAGACTTAGATGAGATTAATAAATGGTTTGAAAGTGTTGAAATCGAGGAAGAATCTAATAAAATATAGGAATAATTATCTAGTTTTTAGGCAAAGACCTAATTATTTATGTTTAGACTATTACATCTAATAAATCCTTATTCAGATCAATCTATTAATCAATACTAATTTTATAGTAAATTAAACTGAATATTTGAAATTTTTCCAAAAGTATAATTAATTAACTTTTTATTTATTATAATAATACACTGAAATTTGATTAATGACAATAGGATAAAAAAATAATTATTAATTATAGTTATGGTAGACTGATATGGTTGAAGAGTATGATTATCTTTTTAAATCAATTGTAGTAGGAGATGGTGGAGTTGGTAAAACTGCTTTAACTCTTCGATTTTCAAAGGGTTTCTTTACGGAAGATTACAAGATGACGATTGGAGTTGATTTTCATGTCAAAACAATAGCAATAGAGACGGTGGAAGGCCTTATTAAGTGTAAACTTCAACTTTGGGACACAGGTGGTCAAGAACGCTTTAGTTCCATAAGACCAATGTATTATAGAGGTTCTTTAGGTACAGTATTAGTTTTTGATCTTACTAATTCTGCAAGTTTTGAACATTTACCTCAGTGGATTGAAGAAGTTAGATCTAATATCAAAGCCGACGTCCCTATATTACTTGTTGGGAATAAGAGTGATTTGGTTGATCAAAGAGCAGTTTCAATTGAAGAAATTAGTAATTTTACAAGAGATTTTAACTTGTATTATATGGAGACTTCAGCTAAAACGGGTGATGGAGTTGGAGATTGTTTTTATATTCTTGCTTGTCTAATGATAGGACAGGGTATACCTGAACAATTTATCGCCAATGCAACTGTATTTACACCAGGAGACATCCCCTCACCCCCTCCTAGCGAAACACCTTCTGAACCTACAGATGCGTATTTAGCACCACCCGTTCCAGAACCAATACAATCTTTTGAACCCGAGCCTGAAATTGAATTTGAGGCACCACCTGTTCCAGAGCCAATACAATCTTTTGAACCTGCGCCTGAAATTGAATATGAGGCTCCCCCCGTTCCAGAACCTGTTCCAACATTTGAACCTCAACCAGAACCAGAAATATCAATGCCCGAACCAACAGAAATCAAATTTATAACGCCTGATGAAATTTTGCTTCAAAAAGCTGAGAAATCAGAACCTAAAATACTTCCTTCAATATTACCAGAATCCTCAACTGTTGAAAGTGAAGTTTATAAACCCCAGACAATACCATTTTCGTCAAATATTCCAGTGCCAGCGACTCCACCCAAGGAATTTCAAACTGAAAAATCGGAAGTAGTTTCTTCAACTCAGACACCATTTCGCGTAATGAAAAGAGAGGAACCACCCAAACCTCAACCTGCTTCTATGACATTTGAGCCTACTCCTGAACCAAAAGCAGAACCAACAAGCGTAACTCCACTTTTTCAAACTACACTGACTCAACCCTCTTCAGCAGAATCACTAATCGATTATATGCCTCAAACTATTTTATCTAAAAAAGAAATGAAAAAACTTGCTAAAGAGAAAAAGAAACAAGAAAAAGAAAAGAAAACGCTCGAAGCTCGGGAAAAGCAAGAAAAATTACTTGAGGATATGAAAAAATTAAAGAAAGAAAAGAAGGAAAAGAAAGAAAAACAAATTGAACATAAAACTTCAAAATCAATCTCTCCCACTCCTCCTTTAGACACGACACCTGAAGCAAGTTCACTATTTCAAACACTCACTCAAAAATTTGAAGAAAATTCTATTGGTCAAAGTACTCCCTTCATACCGTTTAATGCAACCAAAAAATCTGAAGAAGAAGAAAAATCTAAACTGAGAATAATTCCTAATGTGGCGGATATTGAAAGCGAACCTAGTAAGTTTACAGCAATTACTTCCGCCCAAACTGTTCAAGAAGAGCCAAGATCTAAAGATCTCTTAGTTTGTAAACAATGTGGGGCAATTTTATCTTCTGATTATACGTTTTGTAATAAGTGTGGTAGTAAATTGTAATTTTTATTCAATCTTAAAATAATATTCTAAATATTCTTACCACAGATGGGGCATGTGCTCCATATTTTTTTGATTTTAGAATTACAATAAGGACATATTTTTAAATTTGGATCAATTTTAGTTTGAAGTCTTCCAAAGATAGTAATATTATCTTCAGCGCTATATTCTTTTGGATGCTGAGATGTTTGTATACTAGATTTATCAGTAAAAATTTGAGAAATTCCAGTTGAATTGTCAATCATTTCCTTTTTTGAATTTGCATTCGATTCTGATTTAGGTTTAAAATATTCAAGTTGTGGTTTCGGTGGTTTTTGGACTATATTATTAGTGATTTGTGTTTTCGTCGTAGCATTATCATCTAAAACCTCGTTATATTCATTTACAGCTTTATATAGTTGTTTCTTCGCATGATTTACGATCTTTCCTTTAGAAATTTGTTGTTCTTTTTCTAATTCTTCGATAGGTACGCCAACTTCATAATGATAATAATTGCCCTCATTATTTTCAATAATTTGCTCACCATGAATTAATATGACTTCAATGTAATAAATAATAACAGATCCAACAGGAACATCAGTAATTTCTGCTATAAAAAAGTCCAATTGGTTCTCCATTTCCATTTGATACCAAGATTGCCCTTGGTCAGCGCTAAAAATTAATTTAACTCTCTCTAAAGTATTATTAAATTCTTCTTCTGTTATTTTAACAACAATTTTTATTGTTTTCTTTAAAGCCTCCTTTGCACTAGTAATCTTTTCTGCTTCTATAGAATCCCAAGCAGCACCACATTTAGGGCAATTCGTAAACCAATTTGGATATTCTTCCTTACATTTAGTGCAAGTTTTAGTAAAATATCTTGCTGTCTTTATTCCAAGTGATTTTTTTTTTTCTTTTCCCATTCCTATTTCATTTTTAAGAGAGATTAAACCCTAATAAATCTATATAAATTATTAAATTACTTTTTGGTTTATAAATATATTTCTGATGGATATTATAAAATTTTTATTTAACTTAACTTATTACAAATTTAGATTTTTTACTATTTTTTCTAAATCAGAAGTAAAATTAGTTATATGGTCTCTTTTTACATGTGGCATTAGTACAACTCTAATTAAATTAAAATCTACAAATTTACCTAACATCCACTTGTTATTACGTAATGCTTTATCAATTTCACATA
The DNA here is from genome assembly GCA_030606095.1 of Promethearchaeota archaeon. Classification (GTDB taxonomy): domain Archaea; phylum Asgardarchaeota; class Lokiarchaeia; order Sigyniarchaeales; family SOKP01; genus SOKP01. The sequence continues at coordinate 9,105 of JAUWHC010000031.1, forward strand.
TACTTTCTCCATTCTCTGTTGTTATTCCTACTACGTTCATAACGGGGTTAGCAGCTAATTTTATCCCATTAATTTCAGATATTCTTTTTACTAAATATTTAGTATTATCCATACATTTTTTTACTATCTCAACAAAACCGTTAATACCTAAAGCTTTCAATATTACCCAAAATGCGATAATTGGACCTCCTGGTCTAGTTCCAACGATATGAAAGTGTTTAAAATTTCCTCCTGCTAAATAAGGAATTTCAAAACCAGTTTTTTGTAATATAGACGCATCTTTAACGAAAAATCCCCCCGAAGGTATTACACCTAAACCCATTTTATGGGGATCAGCTGTAATTGAACTTACAGGCTTTACTGAGAAATCCCATGGAGGGATTTTATACTTTAGTTTTTTTAGAAATGGTAACACAAATCCACCAAAAGCGGCATCAATGTGATAGAAAATGTTCTCTCCTTCGATAATTTTACCCATATCTTCGATTGGGTCAATTAAACCTAGCGAGGTTGTGCCTGCAATTCCAACAACTCCACAAGTATTTTTATTGATAAGAGATTCGAAATGGTCTAAATCTAATTCAAAATTCTCTCTTAGTTGTACCTTCCTAAGTTTAATACCCAACATATCGGCTGCTTTATTGAAGGAAATATGACCTGAAGCCGAAACTACAACTTCGGGATTTTGTATATCAGGTCGTAATTTTTTAGCAATCCTCATGGCGATAAAATTAGCTTCTGAACCTCCAGTAGTAAATGTTCCGATTATATCTTTATTTCCAAATAATTCACCAATTTCGAGTACTAATTCATCTTCTAAGGCAGCAGTCCCTAAAAACAATCCGGGATCTCCTAAATTTTTAGAAATATATTTAATATAAATTTTCTTAGCGAAATCTAAAGGTTCTGTGCACATGGACCCTAAAATTAAGCCTGAATCGTACGAAAGATCTTTCTCTAACTTTTTTTCAAGTAATTTGAGTATTTCTTGTTTCTCTAATCCTTCTTTTAGCATCTTTTTATTATAAATTAATAGTTGTTATTATCATTACCGATGTTTTAAAAAAATAAAACGCATAAAAGGATTAAAATTTTTCAAATTGAACCTTTTTTTTCATTAAATTTATTTAAAAATTTATGCTCTTCTTCTTTATTATAAAAATCTTTTTGAATCTCTTTTTGTATATTTTTCAATAATCTTGGCTAATTCCCAATTCATATTTACTTTGTAATAGTTAGCAACACAGATTGTCGCAAAAATGACATCTGCAAGCTCTTCACCAATATTTAATTTTGCGTCGTCAGATTTCTTTGGTTTAAACCCTTCAAGATGGTTGATTTCTTTTGCTAATTCTCCTACTTCTTCAATAATTGCACCGAGCATAGAAAGAGGAGGCCAATAACCACCGTGATTGAGAATCCATTCGTCAATTTGTTGCTGAAATTCTTTAAGTGATAATTCTTTGTTCATATATTTAGTAAGATTGAAAAATATTTAAGAAATTAAAAAAGAAAAATTATTTAAATAAATTTTCTCGTCTTCTTGCTTCCCATTCCGCTCTTTTTCCTAAATTATATCTATTTACTTCGCTATAATATCCCGTAACTCTTGAATATACTTTCACGTCTTCAGAATAACATTGAGGACATATAAATTGACTTCCTCGATACATCTTACGACAGGATGGACAATAGATAAAATCTGTAGTATATGCAAAATATGCAGTATTTGTATTAAGACAAATATTTTTTGTTAGTTCCCAAAGAGCACGAATATCCGGTTTTTGTTCCCCCAACCAAATATGTGTAATTACTCCTCCATTTACAATAGGATGATAATCTCCCTGTTTTTGAATTCTTTTAGATAACGGTATATCCGCATCATACCGAAAATGATCTGAATTTGTATAATAAGCAGATTCACCTGATGACTGAGGTATGGCTTTCTTTGGAAAATGTTTTAAATCTAGTCTTGCAAAACGCCCACTCGAACTTTCTGCTGGCTGCTGCCAAAGTGAATAAGAAATCCCATCTCTTTCTGTCATAGTATTACACTTAGCAACCATATATTCTAATATTTTTTTCCCAAGGTTATATGTCGTATCATGTTCATGCAATTCAAAACCGGTCATACTTTTTACGGCTTCATTCAAGCCAGTAAAACCTATTGAAAGATTTTGCTCTCGCAATTTAAAAATTGGCTTACCATTAATTTTACCACTACATAATGGTAGATGCCCTGTTTTTAATCGCCTTTCCATTAAATCCCATTTTTTTTTTAGTATTCTAGCTGAAAGCTCCATTTTTTCCCCTAAAATCCTAATGTAATCGTCTTCATTGTTGGATATATATGCATATCTAGGTAAATTTAGACTAACGCTTTGAAGTGAACCAATGGAAACATAATTTTCCCATATGTTAGCATTTTTCCTTTTTTCAGGATCTACAATACATTGACTTATAATTTGATTGCCACTTAGAAATTTTCTGCAACATTGACTATGAATTTCGTCTGGCATCCAATCTGGGCACATATTTAGAAAATATGGAGTCCCCATAGTAGCTACTTCTTCCATTATTTTAATGTAAGATGGTTCGAATTCTTTAAGCCACTCTTTTTTTATTTTAACCTCATGTTTTGGAAATGCAAATAGTTTCCCGTTATAATCTCCTTTAATATAAACTTCTGTTAAAGCATCAAAAAGTTTAAGACATTCTACTTTATAATCTCCATAATTTCCAACTAATTTTCCATGTGGACCAACAGCAGGAATATTTAATAAACCATCAGGTATAGTTGGGGTACATGATATCGAAGTAAATGGTACTTGGCCCCCTCTCGCAGCAAAAATTTGATTTGTTTCAAAAATTAAACATTGCATTGATTGTTCAATTTCTTTATCAGAAATACCACGTGCATAAGGTGCTAAAAACGTAGTAACGTAATCATAACCCTGTCCTCCACTAAATTCTCCTTGAATAATCCCTAACCATTTTGCTAAGTGTGTAACAGCTACTCGCAAACTTCCTGCAGGACCAGATTTGCTACAATGTGCCCAACTATCGACAGGGGGTAGTCCATGCTCAAGAATCATACGCGGGTCCCAACTTTGGCAGAAAGGTCGTAAATCGAAGTATCTTAGCATGTGAACGTGAATATCGCCGTATAAATGAGCATGCGCTTCTTCAGAATCTAAAATTCTTAAAAGTGCATATTCATCAGATATTCTATTAGCAGCCCAATGATGGATGCTCTCAGGATTCATATCTTGATTAGCATTTTCATTCACGCCCTTCTCTAAAATTGCTTCGTAGTCCATCAACGGCATACCTATTCTAGTATATAGTTTTCGTTCATCTTCAAAATGTTGTTCAGATAATATTGAACAGACTATTTCTCTAATGTGCGGACCAGAAAGAAACATTATGCCGGAGGATATAATTCTTCTTACCGCTAATTCAGTAATGCTACTAGCGACTTTATCGTTTAACCCTGTTTCTTTAACAATACTCTGTTTTATTTTTAGAGGATCAAAAGGGACTACATCACCTTCAGTTCGGGAAACTCTTGGTAATAAATTTTTTAAAAAACCACTTCTTAAACCTTTATTAACTTCAGTTGTTTCAGATTTTGGAATCAAGACCATAGCAATCAATCATAAATTTTAAATTATATTATTCTAATAAGAGATAAAGGTATACTATCAGGTTAAAAACTAAATGTTTTTGTCGGCACTATGAACTGAAACAATACCCTTAATAATTATTTGTTATCGTTAATATTTTACCTCTTTAGATATAAAAATGTATTTTTTTTTCCAATTTAAACTTAATTTATTAACTCTTGATTTGAAATTTAAAACACCAGCTAATTGAACCACAGAAAACTCCATACTTTTCCAG
>JAUWHC010000287.1 GCA_030606095.1 Promethearchaeota archaeon
TATCACGATAGTCTTGAGACAGTTAAAGAAGAATTAGTGAAAATGGGATATAATGATATAGAGCATTTTAAGTCTCCTGCTGACGGCAAAACAACTAATTGGGGTTATGATGCTCCTTATCAATGGGAAATTGAATCAGGAGAGTTGTGGATAACAGAGCCAGAAAAAGTTAAACTCTGCGATTTTGATGATATACCAACTTCAATAATTACTCATTCAAAATCATGTGATGTGCTTGCTGAAGTTGTGGATATCGGTACGGGTGATAAACAAGAGGATTATGAGAAATATAATATTGATGGAAAAATCATATTAATGTCGAGCTTAACTTACGCATGTCACGCGTATATCGAAAATTCTGGAGCACTTGGAGTAATCTATTATCCAGATTTGAAGAGAACCAGAGATAATTTTGATCGTCGTATATATAATAGCTTTTTCACCACAGAAAAAAGAATGCAGAAAGCAAAATTCGGATTTAGTATTTCATTTAATCAAGCAATGCATTTAAAAGAATTATTAAAGAAAGGATCTGTTAAAATACATGCAAAAATAGCTTCTGAATTTCTGAATGGTAATCTAGAGGTATTAACGACTAACATAAAGGGGAAGGATTATCCTGATCAAGAAATAATAATTATTGCGCACTTATGCCATCCCCGTCCTAGTGCTAACGATAATGCTAGTGGAGCAGCTGGTTTGTTAGAATTAGCAAGAGCTCTAAAATATTCAATAGATAAAAATATCTTAGAAATACCAAAACGGACAATAAGATTTGTATGGGTGCCAGAATTCAATGGAACTGTACCTTGGATGAAATATCATGAAAACAAAATAAAGAATGTATTAGCTTGTATAAATTTAGATATGATTGGAGAACATCCTTTAAAGATTGGATACCCTATGATTGTAAACCTAACTCCACGTTCTACACCTTCAATTCTAAACGATATATCAACTTTTTTTATTGAAAATATTGCTGATCATCCTAAAGGAATTGCCATTAATGGGACTAAAATACCGATGTCCTATCGTATTAAAAGTTTTGATGGGGGAAGCGATCATGTTCTTTTTATAGACGCTTACTTTGGTATTCCCTCTCTTATGTTTGGTCATGAGGATACACATTACCATTCCTCTATGGATACTGTAGAATATTGTGATTCAACTGAATTGAAAAGAGTCATTTCAATGACTATGACCATCTCTTATATTCTTGCAATTCAAGATAAGGATATTACGGAACAGTTATGGCCTTACATTCATCAAGGAATTTTCAATAGATTTGGCACTCTGATTAAAATATTAGAAGAATTATCTCTCATTATTAAACCTTCTAACAATCAATCAAACGGAGAGTCAAGCGAACTTTTCTTATTGGGAAAAGAATTATTCAACACCTATTTGGATTATGAATTAGAATCGTTAGAGTGGATTAAGAAAGTTGATATATCCCCTAATAGCATTTCTTTAATTGAATTAACTAAGGATGAAATAAAACAATTCGTTGAAATTCAGAAAATAAAATGGAATAAGCAAATAAAAGGAGTGATCATAGATAATAATAGCGTTTCAGCTCGATTCAGAGAGACTTATCAAGCAAACTTTGAAGGACCCATTCTTGTAGATTACTTATTTAAATTATATAAAATACCTCTTTTCAAAGAATTTATAGAGAAAATGAAGTATGAATATCTTGGCCCACTCAATGAATTGATTAATTTAATCTGTAAAGGTAACGATATTTTGAGGGTAGCAAGCTCTCTTTCTTTAGATTATAAGGAAATTATAACCCCTAATAAGATATTTGAATTAGCAAATTATCTGGAAGATGAAAAATTGATAAAGAGAATATAGATATCCTCTAATATTTATTATTCTATATTTATATAATCCTGATTAATTTTTAACATTTCTTCGAACATTTTCTCGGCTTCTTTAGTATTATCTATGGTAGGATCCAATAATAAGGCTTGGAAAGCAATTTCCTTCGATTTCTTAAGTATTGCTTCTACCACTAAATCTTGAACTGAAGCTTGATTTCGTAGAAGCGCAGCTAAACCCTTAGGATACTCGCCAAGTTTTATGCCCTTTAATCCCTCCTTATTAACGATCGCTGGACACTCGACTACTAAATCGCGTGGTAAATTCGTTATAATCTCATCGTTTGGCAAGTTCACAGATGCTTCTTCGTGATTTGAGTTAGTTAGAATACCTTCAATTATCGGTATTGCGCGTTCCTCATCTGGTTTTACAAGGCGGCTCCCTCTACCCTTTTTAATTAATCTCTTTAATTTTTCACCTATTGATAAAGTAATTGCTTTATATTCGTTGTAGAACAATCGAGCACCTTCAACATCACCTTTCTCAGATGCCCAAGATATGTATTCACCAAAGTGGGAATCTTGAGTGTATGGTATGTATCCAAACTTTTCTAAAATATATATATTCAAGTCTAAATCAAACATGAACCCATTCAACTTACTGAGGTGTTCAGGAGCTTTCTTACGCAACTCAGGATAAGCATCTTTATTTTTGTCAATGTATTTGATTTTTAAGAGAACTCCAAAATGATTTAACCCCCCGGCTTTCATTTCAAGATTAGAAAGCGGTGTTCCAAGTATACGACTAAAATGATGCTTAAAACCAGGAAATTCGTGACATAATCCTACAAATTTTAATGATGGAAATTTTCGTTTAATAGCTAAGCATATTCTACTCATAGGATTTGAAAAATTAATAAAAAAAGCATGAGGACAAATCTTTGTGATATCTTCGCAAATTTCTAGTATGGGAGGAATTACGCGTAATGAATGGAATAACCCTCCAGGACCTCCATTCTCGCCCATAATTTGTTTATTTCCGTATTTATGAGGAATTCCATAATCCAAATCAAACCATTTAAATCTAGGCGGAACTTCAATTGAATTAATAATAAATGTTGCATTTTTTAAAGCTTCTTTTCTATTTATAGTCGATTCTAAAGTAAGATCTAAATTCTCCTTCGCAATTGCTTCTTCGCACGCTTGATTAACTAAATCTAAGTTAGATTGATTAATGTCGTGTAAGCAGACTGTAGATCCTCGCAATATTTCACTATTAATTATACTTCCAATCGTCCCAAGACCAAATTGGAGAGATCCTGCTCCAATTAAAACAATTTTTTCTTTTTTAGCCATTTTTTTCTTACCATTATTTCATTTTTAGTTCATTGAATAGTAATTTTTAGTAAGGCGTAAAAATATTACGAATTTTCCAATAAGTCAAACAAAGATTTCACCACAAAATCTTCTTTTTTAATTTTTAAATAAATTGGTTCAGAGGAGTACATTAATTCTAAATTTTTTAACGAAATAATTCTAGTTTCATTTGGTTTCATGGAAAAGAAATTGTCAGAAGCCACAAAATCAAGTTTATCAGAATCTATATGTACATATAATGCAATATCTTTGCTCGTTAGTTTAACTTCGTATTCCTTTCTATTTGATTCACCACAAAAGACTTCATTTAGTTCCCAAGAAATAAAAGGATTTTTTAATGGAAAATTTTTGGGAGCTGAAAATAGTCTAAATCCGTGAAATAATTGTTCTCCCTTAAGATTATTGTATATTAATTTAAAAAAGATAATGTGCTTTTGTAAAGTGTCCTTGGTTTGATGAATATCAGAAGTGTCAATTATTCCAAGTCTTTTTGAAGAACAAGGACGAATATTTGATTTAAATGAGCCTTTTTTTAATGTGTTTCCATTTGATTCAAGGATTTTCCATTCATACAAGAATTTTTGGGAAGTTAAACAATCGTTTGTAATCCAAAACTCGATGGAATTATTGTCTTCTTTTACGCTAGCAAAGATTGAGTGGTAGAATCTTTTTGCGTAATAGTGCAATGCTTTCCAACGACCGTGATAATCCAGAGACGACCAGCTTGCTACTGGCCAACAATCGTTTAATTGCCAAAATAGCGAGCCCATACAGTGGTAATCGTTTCGATTGCGACGCCAATGTTCGACACCATATTCTATCGCTTCTGCTTGCGTAATTTGCGATAAAACTACTCGATCATCAAATCTTTGAGGAATTGAGAATCGTTTTTTCATATAATTAAAAATTTTTTTATTTCCTTCAGAGTTTTTCTGATGGTTTTCCATAATAGGCGAAAAGAAATTAAATTGTTCAGAGGGGCAAAAATCTTCAATAGTTTTAATTGAAGGAAAGGATTCATAGCCAAATTCAGACATAAAACGTGAATCGAATTTTCTATATGCTCTAAAAGGCTTATTTCTATGCCAAACATCCCAAAAGTGCGAGTCGCCTATATTTGGTAAGTTGGAATTTTGTGTGCCC
>JAUWHC010000094.1 GCA_030606095.1 Promethearchaeota archaeon
GCTTACGCAGGTCGTGCTTCTGCTGCTCCAATTGTGAATTTGCTTATATCAATGTTATCTTTGGGAATAGAAGGGTACCAAAAACTCTTAAGAGAACAACAACATAATCGAAAATTACTAGAAAATAAATTAAAAGGAGTTGCTGAAAAAATTAACGAAAAAATTCTCGATGTGTTTAATCCAGTAGCCGTTGCCGTGTCTTTAAATAACTTGAAAAAAGAACAGCTATTCGCGTTAGGGGGCGCTTTATATAACTTAAGAGTCACTGGTCCACGAGTATATAATCCTGAAGAAAGCGTATTTGGGACGTGCAGTACTGAATATATAGCTCCCTATATCGTAATGAACGCCGCTATTGGGGCAAAATCAGAAGATATTATTTCTGCTGTTGAGAGATTTGAAAAAGCTTACGATCAAATAACTCAAAAAAATTAAATAATAAAAACTAGAAGAACAATGCATTTAAGGCGCACTACCTTTAAGACTCTAACCGAAGTAAAGAGTCATTGTTTTATGTCTTATGTTACTGCTATTCTTTTTGGTGGAATAAGCATCCAACTTTGAGGAATTTTGTCAAATAACGATGATGCTCCTTTTCTTCCGATGTTAAAAGCACCGTTCACGTCTGAATGGATGTATTTATCGGATATTTCTGAGTAAAATAACCCATAATGTTTGTGAGACTCTCCGTCCTTCCCTTGAATAGTAGGGTTTCGAACTCCATCGTAATTTAAATGAAACTCAATTGCTTCGTAGTTGAGAGCGGAACATTTAGAAGTATAACTTTCTTCCTGAACAATAACATTAATTCCAACCAAAATTGCTTTATATCTAATTGATTCAATTATTTTATAAAATGGAAGGGGGATAAATCTACGATTGATAGCTTTGCTTAGTTTTGAACGAGTTAGATTAGTTGAAAAACTTAAGCAAATAATGAAAGTTTCGTCAAAAATAAGCGTTAAAATGCTAGAGGGATTATTTAATTTAGATACGGGAGAAACTTACGAGATTATTTATAACTGGGCAAGTAAATTTGGTTTTACCGTCGATGGAGATTATTTAATCGTAAGCGAACCAGCAATTTCAGAATTTATTAGAATGTTAGATAACAGACCTGAAGCAGATACTAAAATAGAGGGTGGAACAACAAATTGTTCTTATTGTGGAAAGTCTATCGAGGTTAATTTAAAGATTTGCCCAGATTGTGGAAATAAAAACGTTAAATTTTAGAATTCACAAAGGATAATACATCATATTATGATATTTTCTTTTATAATAGGGCTAAATAAAAATGGATAATATTGACGATTATATATTAAGTTTTCAGAATTATAAAGAGATTAATTTCATATGACTAATTCTCATTTGTTTTTAAAAGTATATACAAGGCTTACAAACAGATTTACGCAGAAGAAGAAAAAAAAGTGTCGGTGATCAAGTTCGATTCTTATATCGCTCTTAGGTTATAAATATTTAAATGTGTATATAATTTAAATTTGGATTGGTGCTATTAAAACGAATGCTAAATCATTTCTACAAATAATTAAACCATTAGTTTCTTGAAAAATATCAAAAGGTATATGTAAAATTCGATATACTTCTTTAAAATGTTTTTTATAGTATTTGAAACTATAACGATCATTTTATTACTGAAATCAACGGAAAAAAGTTTGAATGCCCACATCAATAATTAAAGTTTTTTTAAAATTTTGATTAGATTTTTATAAAATTAATAAAAGTAATGAAAGAATATAATAATGAAAACATTGTATATTATACTAAATATTTAGGGTTTTTTGTATGGAAAATTTGCTTCTAGATCAATTTAATAAGGTAATAACAACTAAATGGTCTTTTAAACAAATTGAAGAAAGTAGTAAACCATTAACTTCACGAGAATTATTTGAATTAGCTTATCATACGAGTAATTCCGTTACAATGCGAAATATTTTTATAAAACTCTCTACCTCTGAAAATAAAGGTGGTTCTCAGGCTATACTATATTCCAACACTAAGAAATTTATAAAGATCGAAACTCTTGAGAATTCTGTGAGAATTACAAAATTCTTCCCTGAAGGAAGTACTGGGGATAAGTTAATCACCAATATCCAGACTAAACTAAAGAATAGAAAAGAATTATTTTCAACAAAAGATAGTTCTATGAAAACTGACATCCTTAAAACTATTCTAGTCGAAAGGAAATTAGATGAATGCGTAAACTTCGTTATGTTAAAAGATATTAATCGAAAAGTCTATTTTGCCATTGGAGACGCCCGAGAAAGCGCTGCAGTCGTACCTATGTTCATGGAAGCAGAAGGAGCCAGTTTGGTTCAATTAGCTTTAAATAAGTGGATGAGCTCAATTCAAACTCTAGACCAAGAAAAACCCTTTCCAGATAATTTTGTCACGGGGTTACTTAAAAATATAATGCAAATTAAAAAGTGGGTTCTGAATTTAATATCTATTAATCTAGATAAATAGTTTATGGCTCTATAATTAGTAAAACTTGTTTAGTTTAGGTAAGTCTTGTTCTTTTTCAAAAAGTATAACATTTAAATTATCTTTTAACTTAAACTTAATTTATACGATTATGAATTTTTAGTAAATTGGAGGAATCTTAAATGGTCTTTATCAATTCTGATGGAAAATTTAATGAAAACACTTATTTAATTGATGCCGAACTGTATAGAATGAAAGGAAATCTCGCAATTTATATAATTGAAAATGAAAATATGCGAGTAATGATTGATACTCCTTCAGATTTAATGGCTAGGAGATTTGTAAAAAAAATTAAAGAATTCGGATTATTCCCCGTTCATAAAATAATTTTAACTCATTCTCATTTTGATCACATTCAAGGAGTAGGAAAATTAAAAAAATTGATGCAAGAAACTAGTATTGAAGTATTAGCTTCTGAAAGAGCAATAGATAACTTGAAAAATCCTGATAAGTTTAATAAAGACTTTGGATACAATGTGAACCCTATAGATAATGTTACTCCATTGAAAGAAGGAGATATAATTGATGTTAACGGTTTAAAACTCGAGATAATGAACTTTTTTGGTCATACTCAGGATTCTATAGCAATATTAGATCGTAAAAACAAAAATATCTTCGCTGGAGACGCAATAATTGATAGATACGATCCAGAAACTGCCTTCCCCGAGTTTGTTCCGCCCGATTTTATCGAGTCTGAAATTTTAAAAACTTTTGAGAAGCTAAGAAGTTTAAAAAGCGAGTTTAATTCCGTATGTTTAGCTCATTTTGGAGTATGGAAAGACGACGATTTTTTTGGAACTTTAAATAAAATGGAAGCTTTTCATTTTGATACGAAAGAATCAATATTAAAATGGTATAATGAGAACCCCTCTTTGAAGTATATTACCTTGAAATATCATGAAAAATTTACACCAGATTCTAAAGTTCATACTAAAGATAATATTCGAGGATTAGAATTATTAATTGAATGGTTAATAGAAGGGTTGAAAGCAACGGGAGATATCAAATAATTTGTTCTTGAAATATAGAAAAAAGAAAAAGAGTGGGCCATCGGGGATTTGAACCCCGGATCTCAGGCTTTTACTGATATGGACATTTTATATTATTTTGTCTGTCCACGGGTCAATTATAAGACCTGCGCTTGTTGACCAAGCTTCAATTAAGCCTTGTTAACCATTTCAGTAAACAAGATAAACTCTCGTTTAAAACTGAGCTAATGGCCCTGTGCTTAATTTATATTCTGTTTTTTTAGATAATTTTTTTTATTATGTATATTATAAAGTCAAAAAGCACAAAATAATAAAAATTTTTTTATTGGTGTACTCTGTTATAATTATAATAATTAAAATCAAAAAATAATATTATACATAATATTAGAAAAAAAAAACAAATGGGTGAATAAATCATCGCTGAAATGCTAACAGACCTCTTAAACTCAATCTACAAACGAATTGCCCAACTTGGTCAAGCAATTCAAGGATTGAAAACTTCTTTAGACGGGCTAAATCAAAATATTGAACAAAAAATCTCTAATCTAAATGAAAAGTTAAAAGAATTTTCAGAGGAAATTGAAGTAACTAAGGGCAAACATATTGAAGTTTTGAAAGATATTGGAGAGAGTACAAAACTTGAATTGATGAAAATACAAGAAGGACTAGGATTAGATGCTCTTGAAACGCTTGTGAAAAACCTAGAAGAATTCGCAAAATTGTCTGGGGAAGTACTTAACCAAGATACAGTTAATTTACTTCTTTCTGAAGCAATTAGTTCGGTAAAATCCATGAAACAAATATCTCAAAATAATGTATAGTATAAATAATGTAGTATAATCGTAATGAGTTGATAAAAAAATGGCAGAAGGATTATTGAATGACATGATTACTAAAATAAATCAGATTACAACTTCGCTAGATGGTACAATAGCTCAGATCACTCAAATGAGCACCGCAATTCAGAATATGTCGCAAAAATTCTCTGAAGAAACGATTTCTGTTAACGAGAATATCCGACTTATAGTGGAGGTACTTAAACAATTTCGCATGAAATCTAGTGAAAACATGCAAGAGATTTCAGATGATTTTAACGCTAGGATAAAAGAACTATACGAAAAAAAATCAATTGAATCTATCACTGAAGAAGAAAAGAAAGCTATTGAAATAATAAGACAAGCTGCTAAAGCTGTTTCTAATAACCTCTATTACGCTCAATTGTTAAATGTCATTCAATCTATAAGAGAAGAAACTAATAGGATTATTAGCTTTAAAGAACCATAAAGCATCTAGTTTTTTTATGATAATACTTTATTTATATCATCAACAAAGAAAAGGAGTAAAAATTTTTTGCCAAAAGGAAGTTTTTTGATATTAATCCCTCTAGATGCCGATTACAAAATTTTAGGTTATTATTTTAAAGAAGGAAAAAATAATTTTGAAATAACAAACGATTTATTTCTAAGGCTTAATTTAGATCATTCTAAAGACGAGTACAACTTGTTGAAATTAAAAGAAAATCAAATATTTTCTTACATTTATAAATTTAAAGGAAAATTAGCTCGAAAGGCTTCTGGGATAATTATTGGATTATTATTAAACGAAAATGATAAACCTGAGAAATTCAGATCTGCTCTGAAGGAAGGAGCTGAAGCAATTGAAGTTTTAGGGTTAAACTTTTTAAAAATGAATTCAGAAGAATTTGAACCGCTCTTAAAAGATATTTATTTAGAACACCTCGAACCATTAATCGACATCCTGAAACCAGATGCTATAAAAGATAGCGTCATTACTATAACTAAATTTATGTTGAGTGGTGGGAAACAAGAAAGAAAAATTGCTCAAGAATTATTAAAAAAAATTGAAGATGGAGAACACGAAAAAATATCGGAGTATTATAAAACGGCGGATAATGCCTTGAAGGCTTTAGATTACGAAAAAGCAACGAAATTCTTCAAAAGAGCTGCTGAAATTGCTGAAGCATTATATGTTATTGATATTGCTGAATCTTTAAAGGAGAAAGCTAATTTTTCGGGGGATGTTCCAGATGTATCAAAAGCAAGGGACAAACTTGTTCAAGAAGCAAGAAATTTTCTCAGGAACGAAAATTTTCATTCAGCATATATTTCTTATAAAAAAGCTAGCGAACTTTCTAAAAAATTAGTTGATTTTCATAAAGAAGAAGAGTATCGTTTGAAGTCCAAAGCTCTTGAGGAATTTTATAAAGTTGATGAGGAATATAAAAAAAAATGATTTAATCGTTTTTCAATTTCTTCGCTAAAGTTTCTATAATATGGCAAAATTGGATAAAAAGATTATTGGATTAGTTACAGATTTTGGAGCGAAAGGGCACCATTATGTAGCTAGTATGAAAGGAATAATATTAAAAATTAATCCTAAAGTAAAAATTATTGATATTTCTCATAATATCACTCCATTCTCAATTATAGAAACCTCCTATGTTGTTAAAACAACGCATAAATATTATCCTGAAGATACTGTTTTTATCGTTGTAGTCGATCCGGGAGTCGGAAGTTCCCGAAAGATTGTAGCAATTAAAACTGCTAATAATCAGTTTTTTATCGGACCAGATAATGGAATTTTTAGTAATGTATTTTCTCCAGACGATATTGTTGAATGTGTAACTGTTGAAAATCAAAATTATTTCTTTAAACCAATCTCAAAAATATTTCACGGAAGAGACATAATGGCACCAGTCGGAGCATACATTACTAAAAATGTCCCATTAAATAATTTTGGTCCTTCTTTTAATCCGTCTAAATTTGTGAAATTCCCTTTCAAGTATGAAATTTCTCCAAAAAATAAAATGATAACTTGTGTTATTCAATATATAGATACATTTGGTAATCTAACAACAAATATCCCCTTGCAAGAAAATAGAATATTGGGAACTTCAATAATTTTTGAGAATGGTATAAAAATTGTCATGCTATATAAAAATCAAGAATATCGTGGGAAATTTACATCCCATTTTGAATCGGTGCCACCAAAATCAATAGTATTCGTTAAAGGCTCATCCAGCTATCTCGAAGTTTCGATAAATCTAGGGAATGCAGCTAAAGAAATAGGAATTGAATTGGGAGACGAAATTTCATTTAGTTTTTAAAAAAGGCTTTGAATATGGAAAAAGAAATCTTGGCATGTATCTCGGATAAAAATATTAGATTTTTGCACTCAGGACAAATCGCAAAATACATCTTTCCCGTGGAAAGGGAAGAGGCTCACGAAAAGAAAATTAGTCATTTAATAACACGCTTTTTTGTAATTTCTATTACTCCTGATAAAAAAATACTCTATCTTGTTCAAAAACGTGGTAAAAATAAAAAAGATTTTCCCGAATATTTTACAGACTCAGCCTCGGGGCATGTTGTATATAAGAGAAATTTAACTCTGAGAGGTATTGAAGAGGAAGCAAAGAGAGAGCTTGAAGAGGAATTCGGTATACCTCCGATAGCGATTGACAAACTATTATTTTACGATTTAAATGTAGAGGAAAATAAGAATTCAACTGAAATTGCGTATGTATTTTTAGGACTAGTTAAAAATAATGTACAGCTAAAACCCAATCCAAACGAATTACAAATCAGCGAAAGTCGTTTCTACACTCAGTCTGAATTGACAAAACTCTTACAGAATGAAAAAACAATTGAATATACAAATACGATATGGAAAAAACTATTTAATACGGACTTAGTTGCGAAATTTGGGATTAATAATAATAAAACTAAATTAACGGGTTCAAAAAGAAATATTGCGTTATTTATTGGAAGGTTTCAACCATTACATCACGGTCATATTTATGTGCTCAATAAAATATTTAAAGGATATAAAAAAATTAAAATAGGAATAGGAAGTTCTCAATTATCTAAAACTAAAACAGATCCCTTTACTAGTGAAGAAAGAGTAAGTTTCATAAAATCTGCCCTAAAAGTGAGAAATATCAACCCAGATAGATTCGAAATATTTGCAATTCCCGATATTTTTAACGCAAACAAATGGGTGGACCATGTTATTTCAATAGTAGGCGATTTTGATACGATATATTCTAATAGTGATTGGATTCGACAACTTTTTCAAAATAAGGGATTTATTGTAGGAGAGAAATTAGAAATTTTTAAGAAAAAATATAACGCGACAAATGTAAGAAAATTAATAAGCAAAGGAAATAAAAATTGGACGGTTTTAGTGCCTAAGGAAGTCGTAAATTTAATAAAAGGTTACGATGGTATACAACGTATAAAAACATTATATGAAAAAGGAGATTAATTTTGAATGGAAGCGATTTTTTAGAAATCGATGGTTCGTTTGGAGAAGGAGGCGGAGCAATCCTACGTCTTAGCGCGGGGTATTCGGTTCTATTTAATAAACCACTGAAAATAAAGAATATTCGAGCTAATCGCCCTAAACCTGGTTTAAGATTACAACACTTACTCGGTCTTAAAGCCCTTGCTAATCTAACCAATAGTAAATTAAGCAATTGCAAAATTGGAACTGAAGAAATTACTTTTATTCCTAATATTAAATCTTTAAAAAGTAAAATACATGTAAAAATCAATACGGCAGCAAGCATAGGGCTATTACTCCAACCAATTCAAATTGCATGTTTAAGGCCAGTTCAACAGGATAAAATTAATATAATACTCGAAGGGGGAGGTACTTTTGGTAAATGGGCACCT
>JAUWHC010000008.1 GCA_030606095.1 Promethearchaeota archaeon
TTGTAATACTTTTCTTTTGGTCGTTAGGAACCATTCTTGATAATTTAGGCTTTTTAAATCAATTAAATTTGGATAACTATAGTTTTTCTTACTGGTTAATAATCACAGTAGGATATGGGTTTGTAATTATGTTTCAGGTTGGGGATTTAGCACGTTTAAATAAATTTTATATTTTGCCTGAGTGGGCTAAGCGTTGGTTTCTATCAATGAGACCAAACGAACTTGATACTTTTATAGCATCAACTCCTTTAGTTTTATCTTTAATACCCTTCGTTTTCGCACCATTTCCTATTTTAGCCTCTGTTGCGTTAATTACAACGGGAGCTGACGCGGTAGCATGTTTAATTGGTAAAAAATATGGGACGCACAGACTTAAAAAAGATTCTGATAAAACAATAGAAGGCTTTATCGCTGGAGGCATTACTACGTTTTTAATTGTCTTTATGATTATGAATATATACCACTTCTGGATGCCCGTAAATTTTATAAAAATCTTAATAATGTCTTTAGTATCAGTAATTTTGTTTTTATTAGTAGACTTCTATATAGAGCATGTATCCGATAATATCTTAAACCCTATATTGACAGGGTTAGGTATGTGGTTAATCTTATTACTATAGCTAATCTTTTAAAGCTTACCCACCAAAATAGAGATACAAAAAAGAAATATCATCTTCATCTTTTAAAACTGTTTTTAAGAAATTTTCGTCCCTATAACTTCTACCATTTATGATTATTGAAAGATAGGAACTAAATTCGTCCCTTTTTTTTTTATCCCAGAGTAGTTCGTAGAATTTTTCGCCAAAATGTTCTTTAAAAAATTCTAATAATTCTTTAATTGTTAATTCATTCTCAAAATTAATAATTTGGTTTGTACCCTTAGTAATTTCGTTAAAAGGAGGTTCAAACCTAAATTTTAAAGAAATCAACTTATCAAGCTCTCCTATAATTTCATAATCTCTTTAGAAGACTAAATAAGTTTGAATATAAAATATTGTTGGTAATTTTATATAAAAAATTATTAATTATTTATGTATAATCGATAATTATAATCGAATTTTGATGTAGTATAACAAAAATATCATTGTTAAAGTTTTAACAATAAAGTTATAATAATAAAAAATTAACATGTTAAGTGAATATTTAGAGGTTTAAAATTATGACTCAAGTTATTTTTATTTCCAAAAAAACAGTTCGAGACGCATGGCTTTCAGCTGTGGCTCAAGTTTTATATAATGGCGACGATATTAAAACAGAGTACGATAAACAAGAAGATCCTCCATCTAAAGATGCTACTGTACTAATAGAAATAAAAGATCCTACAAGTAGTCCGATTATGCGTAAAGATAAAGTAATGAAAATTAGATCAAAGTATGGAAACTCTTTTGAAGTATATGGTTGTATGGCAGATACTTATTTAATCGGATCAATCCAAAGTGGCTACATCGAAGAAATTATGGAGGGCGTAAACGATCATTATATCTGGGATTCGGGCGTGAGCTTTCCGTATTCCTATCACGATCGAATATTTAATTATTCTCCCTATTCCCTTGAGGATTCTATCCATGTTAATTACGATTTAGAATTGGTTGATAATGACTTTGTCAAAAAACACCAAAAACTTTTGAAGTCAGAAAAGGTTCAGACATCTGGCGAATCTATAATTTGGAAATTGAAAAACCTTGTTGACTTCGATTTAAATAAAAAATTATCAGAGCAAGTTGGAATTCAAAAGATACCAATTGAAGTAATTAAATTCCCAAAAATAGATCAAATTGAATATATAATTAAAAAATTGAAAGAAAAACCTTATTCGCGCAGAGCTCAAGCAATTACATGGCGTCCGCTTGTTGATCCCTTTCATGTTGACCCTCCCTGCCTTCAGAGAATTTATATGCGAGTTAAAAATGACAAATTAATAATGCAAACAACTTGGAGAAGCAGAGATTTATTTAGAGCGTGGGAAGCAAACGTTAATGGAATGATTCGAATTCAGAATTATGTTGCTGAACAGCTCGGCGTAGAAACCGGTCATTACTTAGATTTTAGCAATTCGCTACATATTTATGGAAATACGATTTCTGAAGTTAAGGACATGTTTGAGCGCATGAAAAATAAAGGAGAACAATTTCCCGATGAAGTAATTGAATTATTGGAAGAAAATAGTAGCTAGCTTTCAAAAATTTTAGGAAAAATTTTCCTTGTATTTTCTAATATTTGGTTTTCTAACTCAATTACCGGAATTTCTTTTAATTTTGATATAGTGTTTAAAACATCTCTTATCATAGCAGGTGTACCAATTTTTCCTGTATATTTAACTGGACCATCGCTTTCTAGAAGTAAATGTTCTTTATCCACATTTAAAACCGTTTTTTTTACCGGTGGAGAATAGCTAAGAGCAGGGGTAATAGAAAAGAAATAACCTCTATCGATTCCTTTTTTTAAAAAAACTTCTGGCCCTGAATACCAATGAATGTTGATATTGGGGATTTTATATGAGGGTAAAGTATCAAAAACTATCTTTTCAGCTCCTTTTGTGTGGAGATTAACTGGGAGTTCCAACTCTTGAGCGAGCAATAACATTTTATTAAAAATTGTCTTTTGAAGAGGATATAGCTCTTTATCTTTAACGAAGTAGTGATCTAGACCAATTTCTCCAATAGCACATATATTTTGTTTGTTTGTTTTAATTAAGTCAATTATTGAATCTAGTTGTTGTTCTATTTTCTTATTCATTTTTACTTCTTCAGGATGGATTCCTAATGAGGCAAAAACCTCATTATATTGACTGGCTATTTCTAAAACTCTCTTTTGGCTTATGGAACTCATTGCTACAGCAATTATTTTCTCAACCCCAAGATCACATGCGTTCTTAATAACTCTATCAACTGTTAAATACAGATTAATATGACAATGGACATCAATTAGAATTTTAATCACCTTTATATAATAAGGTAAGGATTAGAAATAAAATCGTATTACATTCGGTTAATTTCTGCCCTTAAATGAACAATTTTCTTTACTAAAGCATATTTCCCTCTAGGGTATTCTTGAGTATCTAAATAACGCATTAATTGTTCTAATTCTTTTGTTAAGTACTTTTTTATATCTTCTTTCGTTACATTTCCTAAAATCTTAGGTAACGGCTCAAATTTCTCGACTCTCTTTATTCTTAAGTTTGATATTGTTTTAGCCAACTGGGCTTGAAATCCTTTTGATTCGGAAGGATCAGCGCCGGCAAGCATATCTAATGAGACTTGTAAACCATTGATGAAAGATTCTAAATCACTGATGTCTATTTTGTCTTCGTTCATAAAAATTTCTGTAATCTTAAAAATTTCTATTCTTATATCCTATATGGAGTATTTTTATATAAATTTCTTCATGTCTTCTCTTAAAATTATAATAAATACTAATAAAGCGAAATTACTATCAATAATCTTTTATTTACATAGTAAAAACTCTTTTTAATATTTACAATAAAATCGATGGTGTTATTTATCCAAATTCTTCATATAATAATTGAGCTAATGATTTTAGCACTATATCTCTTAAATTTTCATCATATAATCTAATTTTATCGGAAAATTCAATTTGAATAGTTTGGCTATTTTTAATACGACTTGCACCATATTTCGTCGTGATATAACCCCCTGTCAAAACAAACTCTCTTCTTAAATGATGACCGGGAGCTACGGCTATATTTAAATTGTTAAACTTCTTTACTATTTTCCCCCGAAGATTTTTACCCCAATCCCTTTTGGGGATCGAAATAGGATACAATGATTCCAAATTATTTGTTCCTAAAATTAATTCAACATCTCGAAATCCTTTTGGTCGTTTGTCTTTTTCAAATCCGTGAATATCTATTAACATTGAACGGTTGAAAGTCTCTAAATTGTGTAAAATTAATTCTTCTATCTTATTATGGTAAAAATGATAAATTCTCTTAGCCAAATCTGATTCTTGATCAAATGCTTCAGATGAATTTCTATTAAAATCTATTTTTGCTCTATGGATTTTTGATATGATATAGGATGGCGTCTTAGATTTAAAGATGTTATTAATCTTTTCAATTAACTCACGTGCTAATTTTATTGTATCTTTATCTATTCCATGGATCCCGTTAGTTCTCCGAGGTATATGGTCACATTTAGTTGTGCCGCCGTGAGGGACTGAAATAATTAACGGAATTGATCCCCTATTATATTCAATACAATTTTTAATATCGACCATATTCAGTTTTTCCTTAAACCATAAAAGCTATAGTAGAAAAAGAAAATAATAAAAAAATAGTTTTATATTAGAAATAAAAAGTTTTGCTTAGATTATTACAAGAGCGCGTAGTACAATAAATACAATAAACCACAATCCAAAACCGATAATACCAAAAATGTAATAAGCCCAAATGTTTTTATTTTTCACAAAAACCTCGCTGCAAAAGAGCCAAGAAATTAAACTTCCGAGAGTACCTATTATGATGTCTGTTGTAATATTTTGCGGACTATCAAGCCGTCCTTCGAATTTCCATCCTATATTTATGAATAAGAAGTTTTCAAGAACTTCCCATACAATTAGAATAATCAAAGTTAAGATGAAAACCAATAATAAAGAAAAGATAGGTGTGTGTCCCTTGTGTTTTGGAATCGTGTAAAATAAGCTAAAAAAGAGGAACATCCCTATCCCAAAACAGATATGTCCTATTGAATAAAAGTCAAACCAGGAGATTCCTACTTCAGATGCTATTTCTGCAAAAAGCCAATTTAATAACATATTTTTATCACTTTTTTTTTGAATTTCTTTTTTTGATTTAAACTATAATTTTAATTTAAGATATATTTTAAATATATCAATTAAAGTAATATTGTTTTGTGATATTTTTGCAAGAAAAAGTGGCATTTGTTGTCTTTTATCAAAAACAAAATATCTACAGCTTTAATGCGTTAGTGGGTGCTATTGAAACTGAATACTGGTTAGATGACATTAAGATTTATTTTATTCGTGGCTATGAAAACCTTATTAACGAGTTAGAAAAAATAGTTCAAAATCATCAAAAAGTTGTTGTAGGAATATCTTTTTTTACAACTCAATTATGGGAGATTCTTGATTTAATTAAAAAATTACGTAAGAAGTATAACCAACGAGCTTTGTTTATCGCGGGTGGACCTCATCCGACAGGGGATCCAGAAGGAACTCTTGAAATGGGATTTGATTTAGTCGTGAAAGGCGAAGGTGAGGAAACTCTAATAGAAATTCTTAAAAAGATTAAGAATGATGAGAGAGTTAATGATATAAGTGGAATTGCTTATCTGGATGCAGGTAATAACTTTATACTAACTGAAAAAAGACAATGGATCAATTTGGATAAATATCCTCCCTTACCTGTTAAAAATGTAAAGTTTGGAGCAATTGAAATAACTAGAGGTTGTCCTTATGTTTGTTATTTTTGTCAAACACCATATATTTTGGGAACTCTTCCAAGACATAGAAGTATTAACTCAATTTGTAAAACAGTTAAATTTATGAAAAGTTTTAATAAAACAGATATAAGATTTATTACTCCAAATGCTTTTTCTTACGGCTCATTGGATGGAAAAACGCTTAATATAACCCAATTAGAAGAATTATTAAGTCAAATAAGGGAAATAATCAAACCGAAAGGGAGAATATTCTTAGGATCGTTTCCATCTGAAGTTAGGCCTGAACATGTGACTACTGAGACTTTAGGATTGGTTTTAAAATACGCTGCTAATGATAACATAACAATTGGAGCCCAATCGGGAAGTCAGAAAATTTTAGACTTGTGTAATAGAGGCCACTCTGTTAAATCCGTTTATAAGGCTGTTGAATTAACAATAGAGAACGGCCTTTTAGCAAATGTAGACTTTATTTTTAGCTTACCTAACGAAACAGAGGAAGATGTAGATCTCACAATTAATTTAATGAAAGATTTGTCTGATATGGGAGCAAATATACATACCCATACTTTTATGCCTTTACCTCTTACAGTTTTTGCGAATGAGAAAGTGAAAAAGGTCGATGATAAAATTAGAAAAGTAATTTCGGAACTAACTTCAAAAGGATTGGCTGATGGAAATTGGAAAAAACAAGAAGAAATGGCAATAAAAATATCTAAATATTTAAAAACTAAAATGGACTGAACGAATTGTTTTAATGAACGTTACAGATCAAAGGCAAATTCAGTAATGCCTTCTTCAATCCTTTTTATTTTTAATGTATAGCCAGAGGTATTAATAATATGGAGCATTGATTTATTTTCTAATAAAATTGAGCCGCCAAATGTTCTATAATTGAGTTCTTTAGCAATTTTTACTAGGTAATTTAAAAAGAATTTAGTAATTCCTAAATTTCTCCAATCTCTATGAACAACAAACGCAATTTCTCCGAAGGAGGCTTGGAACGTTTTAAAGAATGCCCCTATCGCAATAATTTTATCTTCTCCTCTTTCGTTAAATTCTCCTACTAATATCATATTTGTAGTGTAATCGATGTTAACTAAGGGTTGAATTTTCTTGTGACGAAAATCTTTCATGGGAGTAAAGAATCTAAAATACCTATCTTCATCGTCTAACGAATAATGAAGTTCTTGGATCATTCTTTCGTCAGTTGGTTTTACTGGACGAATCTTGATGGTTTTTCCATTCCTTAACTCCAATTTAGTTTCGTATTTTCTGGGATAAATGCTTATTCTACCATCAATAGAAACTGGTAAGGTTTGATCAGAGTAGATATAACTCCATTTTTTTGCGTGTTCTAATAGTTCTTCTCGAAAATCTGGATGAGCGATGTTTATCATTTCCAGAACTCTTTCCCTTATGCTTTTTCCATAAAGATAAGCCAATCCCCACTCAGTTGCAATGTAATGCACATCACCTCTAGTTATTACTACTCCCGTACCATGTTGAAGGAATGGAACGATTCGAGAGACTATAGTCCCATCTTTCATGGTGGCCGTAGAAGGTAGAACCATAATTGGTTTTCCATTCTTAGATCGAGCAGCACCCCTCACAAAATCAACTTGTCCCCCGATTCCACTATAAAATTGATGTCCAATCGAATCTGAATTCACTTGTCCCGTTAAATCAACAGAAAGCGCCGCGTTAATCGCAATTTGCTTCTTATTCTGGCTAATTATATACGGATCATTTGTATAATCGCACGGATGGAATTCTACCATTGGATTATCGTCCACAAAGTCGTATAATCGTCTTGTGCCCATAACAAAAGAACAGATTATTTTATCCTTATGTATCGTCTTTTTTTTACAGGTAACAACTCCATTTTCAACAAGATCTACTATACCATCTGAAAAAACTTCACTGTGTACTCCTAAATCTTTCTTATCTGCTAATTCGATAGTAACCGCGTTTGGAATTTCACCAATGCCCATTTGGATCGTGGATCCATCTTCTATTAAGGATGATACAAATTTTGCTATTTTAGTAGAAACTGCGTCAGGTTTTCCGTAACTGAACTCAATAACATCGTGATTAGAAATAATAAATGCGTCTATGTCGTCCATATGGATAAATGAATCACCTAATGTCCGGGGCATATTTGGGTTAATTTCAGCTACTACATATTCGGAACTTTCGGCTATAGGTTTAACAATATCCACATTAATACCGTAACTACAAAAGCCATATCTATCTGGTGGGCTTACTTGAATGAGTGCCGTATCTAAATGCATTTTACCTAGTTTAAATAACCAGGGAATTTCAGATAAAAGAATTGGAGTGTAATCCGCTTGACCATCTCCAATGTATTTGCGAAGTGATTTTCCTATAAAAAAAGCATTATGTCTAAATAAATCTTCTAGTCCACCAGCCGTTTCATAATAATCTAAATCGCTTAAACTAAGAAAATGCAGGATTTCTACGTCAGGAAGTTCTAAACCTAACTCAATTAGCTTCTTAGTTAAGTCTATAGGTTCTGCACAGCCTGAATCTATAAATATCCGGTCTCCCGGTTTTATGAAATTCTTAATCGCTTTTGTAATTGATACTTTTTTTTTACTGTATTTATTCATTAAAATAGATAAGTCTTCATTACGATATTTGGACAAATAATCACCAATTTAATATTTAGCCTTACAGTTATCGATAAGTATTAAACGATTTTAAATATAATCAAAACAAGCTTTCTATCATCTAACGGATTTGGAAAGGTTAGATAAATTTATTTTTTTCAATTTTTTGATATTTAATCATCTGAAAAAAGTATCAAATTTACAATACGGTTAATATACTTACTTTTTTGGATTTTGCATGTGCGAGCAGTCTTCATAAAATGAAAGGATTCTGCTAGCGTATCAAGATAGGAAATATTATATAAAATCGATACATTTTTGTTATTTCGCATATACAATTTATCCAATTCATTCTGAATTTGTTTTTGGCTCAGTTTATCAGATTTCTTCCTTACTCTTCTTATAACCTCTTGTACTGACTTATTAAAGTGTATGTCTCGAATACTTGTAATTAAAGAACTTAAAACAATTGTATATAAAATTACTACATCAAAATTTGTACCATGCATTGCCGTTAATTTGATTTGTATATCTTGATATATTTCTCTTATGTAATTATCGTTAATTCCTTTAATTATTTTAAAAGGTTGAAAAAAGCTCATGTAATTACCTTCTAAAAACAATTGAATATTATTGTTAAAGAGATCCTTAAATCTTTTAACAATTAGACCAGAATTTTTTATTTTAATTGATATTTCAGGCGTTCTACCGATAATTGTATCGCTACCACTTAGATAAAACTGTTGTTTAATAAGATTATCTGTAACTTTATGTAAGCGCTTTAAATTGGCATTTATAACCAAACCACCTAAATGAATATTGCAAGTCTTGTTGAAATATTAGTAATTAAATTCTATTTTATTCTTTTCGGAATATTGTCATACTTACAAATTCTATAGATAAGATTAATTAGTTAGTGTTACATGAATAATATTAACAATATATTATAATATTGAATAAATTTATCAAAAATTAGTAAAGTAATATTAAAACTTCAAGTGAATCGAAATGGGTTTGAAATTAGCATCAACAATGGCCGTTTTGTTCTTATTTGGGCTCATCTATGCGTTAGTTTTTACTATCGGAGTCTGGTTTTTACCACATAATCTATTAGGATTGTTGATAATGATTGGTTTTACTATTTTAATCGTACTGTTTCAATATGGAATTTCTCCATTAATGATAAGATTAATTTATAGAATCGATTGGATTCCTTACGAAGACTTCACTAACCAATATCCACATTTAGCAGATGTAATAGATAAAGTTGTGGCAATTCGGGGGATTAAAACGCCTAGAATGGGAATAATTCACGATTTAAACCCCCAAGCCTTTACATTTGGTTATACAAAGAATAGCGCGAGAATTGTAATCACGGACGGAATATTACATTATTTAGACGAAGGCGAACAAAGTGCAGTAGTTGCTCACGAGTTAGGACACGTTGTACACAATGATTTCATTTTAATGACAGTAGTTTTTGCTATTCCTTTAATTTTATTGACGATAGCCCGATGGTCTTACTACACCGTTCGTTTTGCAGGCTTATTCAAAAGCTCTAAAGATGACGATGCGGGAAGTTATATTGTTTTGGCATTAATTGTCGTTGCAATACTATCTTATATTGCTTATTATATTGGATACTTAGTGTCTTTATTCGTTAGTCGAATCCGAGAATATTTTGCGGATCAACACGCTGCTGAATTGACTGAAAACCCTAATTTATTATCCACGGCTTTAGTCAAAATAGCGTATGGATTGATAGCAAGCGGTACCGAAGCTGAAATTAAAGAAAGACAAAAATCAAAAGTAAGAGGACTTCGAGGATTGGGGATTTTTGATCCGAAGAAAGCGAGTCATTTAGCTGCGGAAAGTATGGACAATAATGGTCGCGTTTCGAAGAAAGTAGTTCAAGCTGCCGCGGGTTGGGATCTTTTTAATCCTTGGGCAAAATATTTTCAAGTATTTAGCACCCATCCTTTACCTGCGAAAAGAATCCAACGATTAAATGGACAATGTGCCACCTATGGAGTACCAATTGAATACGATTTTTCCGAGGCAAAAATTATTAAAGAACAACAGGTAGGAAAATCTATGATCGGCGAATTCATTACCGATATTTTCATTAAACAGTTGCCAACTGTTATTTTTATAATATTACTTGGAATGACAGCCATCTGGGTTCTAGGATTGGTAGGTTTAATATCCATAGGAATCATAACTACAATAAACAATTTAATTCTTCTATGGGTTATTGGATTTTTTATTATGGGTTTGGGAGTTATTGGACGAACTTCTTTCATGTACCGAAGCGGGTTTGAACCTAGTAACATAGTGGAATTAATTACAAACATAAAAGTATCGCCAATTCGTGCAGTTCCTGCAATTATCGAAGGGAAAATAGTAGGAAAAGGAATTCCAGGTTATTACTTTGGAGAAGATCTATACTTCCAAGATAACACCGGCCTAATACACATCGATTATCGGTTCGGGTTTAGTCTGGTAGACTTTTTTTGGGCTCTTACGAGAGCAAACAAATTAGTAGGACAACGTGTAAGAATTAAAGGGTGGTATAGACGAGGTCCAAGTCCATACTTTCAAGTCGACACGATTGAAACAGAATCAGGTAAACGGTATCGTAATTACTCGAAGCATATGACTTATATCTTAGCAGTGATATTCTTTGGTATTGGCGCCTTCCTTTTCTATCTCTGGTTTACCGCAATTTAATAAAATCTATCAATTTTTTTTTATTCTTTTTCACATTAATGTTATTCAATAGTAAATTTATTTCGTTTTAAATATTTAAAATTTGTAATTTTACATAAGTTGATATTGAAAATGTTGGATACAGCTAATAAAAAAGTGGAACTAATGGCACCTTTAAAAAACTATAAGTCCTTAAACGCCGTTGTTGGTAAAGCTGATGCGATCTATTTTGGTATAGAAGCTTTTAACATGAGAATGTTTAGCGATAATTTTAGATTAGAAGAGTTAAATAATATAGTGAAAAAATGCCATAACAATAATATTAAAGCTTATATGACTACGAACATAATAATATATGAAAACGAGTTCGACCTCCTCAATATTGTTTTAGATAAAGCTGTAGAAGCAGAGATAGATGCCGTTATAATTCACGACATTGGAGCTATTGAAATCGTCAAAGAGAAAGGATTACCCTTTCACATCTCAACTCAAGCTAATATTTCGAACTCTCGATCGGCAAAATTTTATGAAGATCTAGGAGCCCAAAGATTAATTCTTGCTAGAGAATTATCTCTAAAACAAATAAATGAAATAAAAAGTAAAATAAAAAAGGCTGAAATTGAAACTTTTGTGCACGGGGCTCAATGTACTTCGGTATCCGGTCGTTGTTATTTCTCGGCCGAAATATGCGAGTCTCAAGAGTATTCCGCTAACAGAGGAAGGTGTGTTCAACCTTGCCGTAGAAGATGGCGCGTATACGACGATCAATCAAACGAATTTCTCTATGACGGAGTTTTTTTCATCAACGCAAAAGATTTGTGTTTAATTGAGCATATCCCCGAATTAATAGAAGCCAAAATCGACGCTTTTAAAATAGAGGGTCGCATGAGAGACCCAATCTATATCGAAGAAACTACTTCTTGCTACAAAGAAGCTATTGACGCATACTACGATAATTCATTTAACCAAGAAAAAGTCAAGGGATGGCTCGCGCGATTAAGCAAGGTCTATAACAGAGGTTTTTCAACGGGATTCTACTTTGAGCTCCCAAAAGGAAGCGAAATCCAAAGAGAATTTGATGGAAATTTATCGAATTATAAAAAAGTCGAAATTGGAAAAGTTCTTTCTTATTATTCGGAAAAAAAAGCGGCTAAAATACTATTAACTGCGGGTAAATTAAAATTGAAGGACGAGATTTTTATAATTGGGACTCATACCGATACATATTTGCGTCAAATAATTAATTCACTGCAGATTAAACAAAAGAGCAATCTAACTGAAACACCATTAGTTAAATCGAAAACTCAACGACTTACTGTAGGGATTTTAGTTGATACGCCTGTCAAAAAAAACGACAAAATCTTCAAACTTGAAAAAAAAAAATGAATTTAATAATAGAATAAAATAAAAAAAAAAAATATAAGAGATTTCACGAAAGGTTTATTATAGTTTAAATTCGAGATTTTTTACAAATCTTCGGCTAAATCTTCGTAAGCTTCTAATGCGAGCTCTATAATCTCTTGAAAGGCCATTGCATCCTGAAGATTACCCTCAACGGTTATGTCACCAGCCATGTATGCGCTTGTGGCGTCAACTTCGCCGAACAACATGCCTGAGCCAACTTCCTTAGTGGCAGAGAAAGTAAACGAAGGATTTTCGATAGTGCCCTCGCCATATTCCAAAGTTCCCTCTTTCGCCTTAAGCCAAAATTTCTTATCTGCGTCTGTAATATTCATTTGGATGGTTATGTCCATATCTTCTAGTTCCTCTTTCAAGTCCTCGTTCTCTACAGCAATTTGCTTGAACATCTCAAAAACTTTTAAAGTGACCATAACATCCGAGGCAGCAGCTCCAGCCTCAAATTTACCTTTCATTTCCTTTAATAATGCTTCATCAACCATTATTTTTCAACCTTATTTTTTGATTTTGTAATTTATTTAAAATTTTGATAGATTAAACAAATACTATTATGTATAACTTTTTACTATATAAAAAGGTTTTATTTCTTTTATTAATTAGACAGTTAAATCCATAAGTACTATAGTTTGATAGGGAACAATTTTGCAATTTATGTCGTATCTTTCTTACTTTTAATTAGTTAAGAATTAACGAAAAATTAAATCTATAAAAAAAAACAATTGAAAATAAAAATAAAAAATAAAATAATTTTTAAAGTTGATGGAAAATTAAGATAACTTAAAGGTCTTCAAACATATCCTCAAGAGCTTCTAAAGCGAGTTCAATTATCTCTTGAAAAGCCATTGCATCTTGTAAATTACCTTCAACAGTGATATCACCAGCCATATATGCACTGGTGGCATCAACTTCGCCAAAAAGCATTCCTGCGCCAATTTCATTAGTGGCTGAAAAAGTAAACGATGGGTTCTCAACTTCACCTTCGCCAAATTCCAACGTACCATCGTGTGCCTTCAACCAGGACTTAACATCCTTGTCGGTAATGATCATCTGGATAGTAATATCCATATCTTCTAGTTCCTCTTTTAAGTCCTCGTTCTCTTCCGCTACTTGCTTGAAAAGTTCGTATACTTTAAGAGTATCTTTTGGGTCGGCAGCTGCCGCTCCCGCGTCGATTTTGTCCTTAATTTCTTTTAATAATGCTTGATCTACCATTATTATTTAACCTCTTTTTAAATTTTAACTTCTTTTTTTCATTTAGTATTAAATTAAATTATGATTATAGATAAGATATTTTAATATAAAAACCTTTAATCGGTTTCTCTACAAATATCATAAAGTTTTTATAAGTCTTTAGGGATTCTGGCTTAGATTTGAATAATTTTGTCAGTTTTTCAAAAATATTAAAAAGTACCGGTTTGAATTAAGATTATACAATGAAATGGCAAGATAATTATCTCATACAATTCTGTTTTAAATCTTTATAATACTAATTAGTAGAAAGGAAATGGCGCCCACACCGGGAGTTTCATCGCGTATGGTTTTCACACGCGGAGTTGAACCCGGGTCGAAGGAGTGACAGTCCCTAATGCTAACCGTACTACACTATATGGGCAATATGGGCTGTTTTCTGATAGAAAACAGATTGAATCTATATTACTATAACAAAAAAAGTAATTCCAGATTTAAAAATTTTATTTAAATTACCCTCTTTGCTATTATTCTACGAAAAGAAATGAATTTTTGAGAAGAGGTTTTTTGAATGATAATTATAATCTATGACGAATTGGCTGAAAAGACTAAGTAGTTAATATCATTTGTCTATTAAAAACTGACATTTATTAATTAATAGGGAGGACATTTTTACATCGTTGTTTTCATATAAAATCATTAAAAGTTTGAAAGATTAAACATAGTATGGTAGAAGAGGATATTAAATTCATTGAAACGCAACATATTGATTTAACTGATGTTGAATTTAAAGGAAGAGTATTAGATATTGGAGGCGGAGGAGAGGGCATAATTGGTCAACTAAAAGGCGAACGAGTAGTAGCGAGCAAGCGACGCGAATCTGAACTTATAGAAGCTGCTCCAGGAGATTATTTGAAAATTGTTATGGACGCTAAGGAGTTAAAATTTTTAGACGAATCATTTGAGACCGCAACAGCATTTTTCACACTTATGTACGCTCCTCTTTTAGACCACAAAAAGATCTTTCAAGAAATTTATAGAGTATTAAAAAATGGGGGCGAGTTTGTAATGTGGGATTTAACAATGCCAAAACGAGATATTCGTAGTAAGAACTACTATGGCGTTAACCTTGAAGTTACGATTGGAGAAAAAAAAAACTCTACTGGTTATGCAGTACCATGGAAAAAAGAGCAAAATTTGAAGTATTATTCTAATCTAGGTAAGACAATTGGTTTTAAAATCCTAGAACAAGATGAAATAAACGAAGCCTTTTATATAAGGTTCCAAAAGAATAGGTGAAAGATAGAAACTTTTCATAAATTTTCAACTTAAAATTTATTTCTTTAATCAATAGAATTTTAATATTAGTTTATTATTTTAGGCGTAATTTTTTGAAGAAAAACAAATAAATAGTAGTTATATCTTTTTAATTATAGGTATAGGATTTTCAGAAAAAAGTTTAATTAGGAAGTATTACTTTATGGGAAGTCAAAATCCGATAAATTTAATATTGGAAGAGTTGGGTAAAAACGATAAGAAATTTGAACATATTTTGGATAAAATCATTAAGGCAGGAGTATCCATCATGAATAGTACTGATGAACTCAAGGAGGAATTAATAGGTTTTGATGATATATACCAAACATGCATATCTGATGCGAATTTAAGCTATTGGCTCGAAGTTTCGCACGGTAAACTTCACTACGAGAAGGGGGATAATCCTCAGGCGTTATTTAAAATGATTTTTAGTAAGGATTTATTTGTCAAGATTCTAAAGGACGAAATAGGCGGTGCGGATGCGTTTATGAAGGGAAAAATTAAAGTAGAAGGTTCTCTCTCTCAAGGTTTGAGATATATTAAGCTTTTTCGAACATTTTTTAAATATTTAGGCAAAAAAAATGGATTAACTTATTTAACAAGTATTTAAGCAGAAAAATTGGATTTAAATAATCGTAATATCCTTTTTATCATCGTTATATTATATAAAAATTTAAATAAGACATTCATATTTTGTTTATAGAATTTTTTTAAAGATTAAACGAATTTTATTAATTCTTAAGAATGAGGTATAATAAGACGATATTTTGTTATGATTAACTCAAACACTATAGCAATGATGTTGAACTCATTAGAATCGACAGAGAATAAATTTAAATCTACGTTAGATGAGTTAATTAAGTTGGGAATAACGATTGCCAATAATTCCAAAGAAATTCATGAAGATTTAAAGTTGTACGAAGATTCAATATATCACGTGTACATTCATGACATTGACTATAACATATGGATAAAAAAAATCGAAGGATTTTTAACATTTAACAATTCATATTACGAAGCGAACTCAGAAGAGATTAATGTCATTCACCTCATCCTTACAAAAACAAATTTGAGAAAAATCATAACTCGAAAGATTCAAGTAGCAGATGCTTACATGAGGGGATTAATCAAAATTAGGGGATCAGATGAGAATATGAGTGGATTAATCAAAATTAAAAATATTTTAAAGTCTTTTTTTACTAATATGAATTATCTCGTAGAAGATATCGAATAAAAAATAGCTTCTACGCACATAAAAATTATGCGAAATTTTTTTAGAAATAATTAGAAATAGTGCGTAAACAATAGTAAAATCTAAATTTTTCTACATTGGGCCTGTAATCTAGTCTGGATCGGGTGCTCGCCTTCGGAGCGAGATTTCGCAGGTTCGAATCCTGCCAGGCCCATTAGATTTTTAATTTTATTTTCAAATTTGATCGATAAGTGGCAATTGAATCGTTGTTTAATAATAATTTCCAGAAACTATCGATAATCTTTCCCGCATCGTTGTAAAGTTTAGAGTTTAATCTTTCTTCTGAGCCTTCTACTTTGGAATTAAAGAAATTGTACACACTATTGATGAATTTAGAATATTCGAAGGAAATAATTATTTTTTCGATATCAATCAAGTGTTTTATAAGGAATTTTTTATTTTTAAACTTATTAACATAAAGTTCTATATCAAATTTCATAGTATCAGACATATTTTTTATAAACTTGCTATAAGATTTGTGGTAATAATTTACATTTTTGTTATGAAAAACTTTTTTATCAAAAATATAATAAAAATGAGAATATTTAAATCTAACTGCCTTATAAATTTGATTCTTTATTAAAAATTCAATTGTTTCATTAGAACATTTTTACAACAAAAACGAAGTGTTTAAATAGCAAATTGCTCTAAAGTTAAATAACACACACAACTCTTTTTATTAAGGGGTTTTTTACCACAAAAAATTATTAAAAAAATATAAGAAATGCTAGTACTAGAGAATGTTTATCAGGAAACATTGGAGCATCCAAGCTCAATGGACCTATTAGGGGTTGGATTAGTCTCAATGACTGAGAAGCGTTATAATATTATTTTTAGTAAGGGGATAAAGCGTTCTCTAATAAAATTACTAATCAAATTCTATCGTTCTGAAATTCTTGAAAAGAAGGAAGGGAAAAGAATAAAGTTGTTAGGGGCTTATACAATTTACGTTAACTTTTATACAATTGAAGATGAAAGTATTTCTATATTCTATGTAAGTGAGACAAACAAGCTAATTAAATACGATAGCCTTTGTTTGCTTTCAAAACAATTAGTTAATTCACATTGTTCGAACGCCACATTTTCAGAAATCAATCAATTGTGTAGTCGAGCTATTCCCAGTGCAAAAGAACTTTCAGCTCTTTTCGTAATAAGCACAGCAGGTCTTTCGCTATTTACTAAAATTAGAAAGGATAAAAAGTATTTGGCAGATAATTTTATAACGATCTCGGGTTTTATATCAGCTATTTTATCATTTTCTAACGAGGTTATTGGAAAAAATACGGGTGATACTCTTCAAGCAATTAATTTCGAAAACCAACAATTCCTTTTAACTGTTAAAGAAGGCGTTATATTTGCGTATTTAGTTGAGGACTTTACAAAATCAAAAAATATTAAAAGATTTATGGAGTTATTAATTGAGGAGTTTCTATACAATTTTTGCGATTGTATTAAGGATTTTAACGGAGATATAAACCAATTTCGCGATTTTGAGCGCATAGTTGATAAATATTTTGATATATAATTGCGTTCTTATATATGTTTGAAAGATCAAATAAATTTTTTTTACTAAACAATTTTAAGTTCCAATCTTTACGGGACATTCGTACTCGTAATTAATTTTACACAAACATATTTATAAATAAAGATTTATAAATTATTTAGAAATGACTGTTCTGTTAGATTTAGATTTAATCTTAAATTCACTTGTTAGCGAATTAGGGCCAACAGTTTATTTCATATTGATATCGTCGGAAAATGGAGTAATTAAAAAGTCCTATATAAATGAGGAAGAGTTTAACAAAGCTTCTATTTCTTTAAATATTTCTCAATTATATGAATTAGCGGAGGAAACAACCGAAAGTATAGGTTTACATAGTCCAGATTTTAATATAATTCATTCTGATAATTATTATATTTTATCTATAAAAATCCTCGAAAAGTTGATTATCCTTTTAACTGAGGACCAAGTTGACGTGAAAGAAATCTTTAAAATCATTAACCGATCGATCACTCCTCCTTAAAATCTTAAACCATTCTCAAGATAAACTAAATCTATTATAATTCAAATAGATCAAAATCAAATCTAAATAATTAATGTGATCAATATAAAAATATTATAAATTTTGGTCTCTTTAACTCATATATATCATTCAACTAATTATTTCATATAAAGAATAAGTGATCAAAAATGCATTACGAACGAAATGAATATAACGAGGGTTTTAGTATTTGTGGATTAATTATTGCAGGAGCTTTCTTGTATTGGGGTATTAATAATTTAATCAATTGGGGATTCTGGTGGTGGTTTGGCTTCATTTTAATTGCTATTGGAATATCCATAATCTCAAGCCAAATATATAAACTTACTAATAGAAGCAAACTAAGAACTGTCGTTAAACAAGAATTTGAGCAAAATTCTAACGCTTCAATTGAGGAAATTGCCAGTAAAACGGGAATTACGATTAAAGATGTTCGAGCAATAGTGTTAGACTTGAAAGCAAGGGGAGAATTTAAAGGAAAATTTTCGACTAAAACAGGCGAAGCAAAATATATAGAAGTTACAACTTCTAATCAACCAGAGCCTCAAGAAAAAGCGACCTACTGTGCAAACTGTGGCACGCCTATTAAGAAGGAGTCTGCATTATATTGTGCTTACTGTGGAGCAAAGGTTTAACGAATAATAATAAAAATTTTATTTTACTTTTTTTTATAACTCATAACTACTAAAATCTAAATCAATAATTTCTAAAAATTGGACCATAGAAGAGATATATTTAATGGTATTTTTATCTAATTAAAAAACAATTGTAAATGATAGAGATGAAATACAAAAAAGACCAATATAATAATGGTTTCTCGATATGTGCTTTAATATTCGCAGGTATATTTTTCTACTGGGGTATTAACGGATTAGTTGATGATTTTTTACGATTTGGAGGAGTAAATTGGATGAGTTTTCTTTGGATTGGTATAGGATCCGCGATTTTAGTAAGTCAAATTGCAGCCATTACTAATCGTAGTAAATTAAAAAACGTTGTATCCCATGAATTTGAACACAATCCCAATATTTCCGTAGAAGAGATAAGTAATAACACCGGCATTTCAGTCAGAGATATTAGAGCAATTATTTTAGACTTGAAATCTTCAGGTAGGCTAAGAGGTCAATTTTCTACTCAAACTGGAGACGCTAAGTCAATGCGAGTTGAGAATGAGGAAGAGCAAGTTATTCAAGAACATTCAACATTTTGTCCCAACTGCGGAACGCCTATTAGTAAGGATGAAGCTGTATATTGCGCATATTGCGGGTCCAAATTCTAACTTAAATACTTTTTTTTAAAGCTTCTTTTAAAATTTTTTTACAAATTCAACGATTAAAAACAACTCATTATAAATTGTCCTCGAAGTCTAAGGATTAATACAATAAGGAATAAATAATCATCAAGAATTTATATAATTGGTGATATTAATGTCTAAAAATATAGACTTAAACTGGCATGAAAAAATAGCAAAAGATTGCTTCAATAAAACTTGGGAATTGTTAGAGAAAAAGGATAGAACCCATGAAGAAGATAATGAAATGATACATACGGTTCATACTTCGAGATATCATTGGGGTATAATGGTTGCTAACAAACTAGGAACGCCCGTTAACCTTCAACGAGGTGAATGGCAAATCGCTCGCGTTCATACGGTGCTAAAAAGAAAAGAACCAGCACTTTACCATGCAAATATTTGCTTAGAAATTACTAAAGAACACAATATAAGAGATTTTGATCTTGCATTTGCATACGAAGCTATAGCAAGAGCATCAGCTTTAGCTGGGAAGCTAGAAGATTACAAATCATATTTAAATCTAGCAAAAGAGGCAGGTGAAAAAATAAAGATTAAAGAAGATAGGGTTTATTTCTTCGAAGAGTTAAACGGCGGCAATTGGTTCGTTAAAAAATAAATAGATAAAAAAAAATTAATTATGGAGGATATCTCAATTCATAGATACTTTTCCCACCATTCAAAGGTCCTTTAATGTACGGTTCAATTTCCTTTGGATCTCGTTGCGTAATTTCTTCAATCGGGGGTAATTTTCCTGGTGGAAA
>JAUWHC010000214.1 GCA_030606095.1 Promethearchaeota archaeon
GTTGCATTTCTAAAAGTCGTTTATATTTACCGTTTAAAGCCAATAGACTTTCGTGGCTCCCTTGTTCTACGATACCATGTTTATCAGAACCTAGAACGATTATCTGATCTGCATTCTTTATCGTTGATAAGCGGTGTGCGATGATAATGGTGGTTCGACCCTTGCGGGCTTTATTTAAAGCATTTTGGATCAAAGTCTCGGTGTATGGGTCCACAGAAGAGGTTGCCTCGTCTAAAATCAGAATTTTAGGGTCGGTAATTAGAGCTCGAGCAAAAGCGATTAATTGACGTTGTCCTATAGAAATATTAGACCCATTTTCTTTTAATCTTTTATCGTATTTCTTGTTTAAAGTCTCAACAAAATTATGTAATCCTAAGAATTTAGAAACTTCAATCATCTTGTTTTCGATTTCAGGGGTAGGATTATCAATGCCATAAAGTAAATTCTCTTTGATAGTTCCCGTAAAAAGAAAAGCATCCTGAGGAACAAATCCTATTAATTCTCGTAAGTCTTTTTTGTTTACCTCTCGAATATCGATCCCATCAACGAGTAGCTTTCCAGCGTTTACATCGTAAAACCGAGCGAGGAGCTTTACTAATGTTGTTTTTCCTGCGCCAGTTTCACCAGCAATCGCCAGAGTGGCACCAGGAGAGACATTTAAGTTTAAATCTTTTAATACATAACCTTTAGATTGTTGGCGTTTAATTAACATTTTTTTTTCTTTTATTGCATCTTTCACTACTTTTGGAATCTTATTTGAGATCTCCGGAGGAATTGATATGCTGGCAAGCGTCTCGAGGATCGCTTGAGGAGACATCTGCATAGCCCCGCCACCCATTAGTCCTTGACTTTCTCCTCCCATTCCACCACTAGATGGTTGTTTAAAACCTGATTTTGAGTGAAGCATTTTTTCTAAGTTTTTAACCATCATTTCGATCATTTTGGGAGGAATTAATTGCCCCATTGAAAATTGATCTTTTGAAGGCATGCCTTTCTTTAGATCGTTATCTTTACTTTTAAATGACGTGTCATATTTAGGATGTTTTTCTGCTAAAGCTGTATTTGGAACGGCATAATGATATTCGTCTAATATTTCGTCAATTATCTTTGGAGCATCCTCGGGTTTAACTCTCATTAAGCTCATGAACAATTTCTGTCGAACATTTTGAGGCATGGACGTGCTGTTTTTAAGCATGAAAGAGGAATATGGTTCTGGGAAAGTTTTCATCATTTCTATTGCTTTTTTAATCATAGGATTTTGCAACCACATTTCGTCAGGAGCTTGAGATACAGATGTAATTTCGGGTGATTGTTTTTTCTTATTATTATCAAAAACATAGCCAAAACTAATGTTAATAAACTCAATTTTTCCTTTAGGTTCGGAAAATGTTTTCGCACTTATTGGCTCAGGTATTTCTACGCTCTCTTCCAATACAGATAATATTCGATCTGAAGCTGCCAAAGCGCTTCCTATAATCTGTTGCATTTGTAATAACATCATAAAAGGGCGGAAAAATTGAGAGAGTAACGAAATAAAGGCAACTAGAACTCCAACCGAAATAGTTATACCAAAAACATTAATTTCTCCAATTGCGATAAAACCTCCAAGTAATAATATAATCACTGTGAGAACCGTAACTATTAAGGTAAATAGAGGGAAAATTGTAGCCATAATTCTTCTAATCTTAACCATTATCCTATAATTAGCTGTATTTGCTTGATCAAACTCGGAGGATGCTTTTTTTTCTTGCCCGTATGCTTTTACTATCCTAGCTCCTGCAATATTCTCTTGAATCGAAGTTGTGACTTGACCAATAGATTCTCTAGCCTTCTTAAAAACACTCTTTATAATTTTTTGAATAAAATATGCCATAACAAAAAATATTGGAATAATTACCAAGCTGATTAAGGCTAAATAGATGTTGAGCAAGAACATAATTAATATAGTAATACTAATGGATACAATATTGGTTATTATTTGAACAAATTGCCCTCCTACTAGTAAGTTTAGTTGAGTAACGTCGTTAGTTGCAATTGAGATTATATCTCCTGATGGACGTTGATCAAAATAATTAAGAGACATGTCCTGCAATTTAAAAAAGAGATCATTTCTTACTTCGTAGGTAACTTTTTGTGATATTTTTCCCATTCCATATTGAGAAATATAAGTTGTGATTGCCATGAAGACGAGTAGGCTTAAAAACACTACACTCATGATTATTACGTAATATGGATCCCTTGCTACAATCCCATTATCTATTGTAGCCGCAGTAACTAGCGGACTTATGGTTAAAATTATGGTCCCTAATAAGAGAAGTATAGTATACAGTACAAATTTCCCTTTAAACGATTTTATATATGAAAGCATCCATTTCCACAGAACCTTGCTGGGATGTTCTAAGTCTGGTTTACTTTCTCCAAACGAGGGACGCCGATGACCACCTAAAGACGGCTGATTGATTTTTATTTCTTCTTTTCTCTCTTTCTTTTCTTCTGCATTACTCATGGAAGACCACCTTTTTTACTATTAATTTGTTTAAAATCTGGTAATGACTTTTGTTTGTAATATAATGTTTCATAAATTTGTCTATATAACACATTAGTTTTAATTAAATCATCGTGAACACCAAAACCTATTACCCTTCCTTTATCTAAAACTAATATCTTATCAGCATTACGAATAGTTGAAATTCGCTGAGTTATAATGAATGTGGTAGTTCCCTTAGTGATTTTTTCTAATCCTTTTTGAATTTCAAATTCGGTTTCAACATCTACAGAACTAGTAGAATCGTCAAAAATTAGAATTTTTGGCTTTATAATTAACGCACGAGCAATAGAAAGACGTTGTTTTTGACCCCCCGACAGCCTTGTACCACGTTCACCTACTATAGCATCGTATTCTTTTGGTAAAGAAATGATAAAATCATGTAAATTGGCAATTTTAGCCGCTTCAATTATTTCTTCCATAGTTGCGTTTTCTTTGCCGTACGAAATATTATCAGCAATGCTTTTATTGAACAAAAATGTTTCTTGAGAGACGATCCCAACATTTTTCCTTAAATCTTGTAGACGATACTTGCGGATATCTTCTTGATCAATTTTGATTACCCCATTACTTACTTCATAAAACCGAGGAATTAAATTGATAATTGTAGATTTTCCAGAGCCTGTCGTGCCTAGAATTGCTAATTTTTTTCCAGCAGCAATAGTAAACGACACATTTTTTAAAATCCTATGGTCAGAAGTGTAACCAAAAGAAACATCTTCAAATTCTACATCGCCTTTCATGTGCTCAATCGAGGTTGCGTCTGGTAAATCTTTAACTTCTGGAGTTGATTCTAAAACATCTCTCACGCGAGTTAAAGCCGCATCGGCTTGAACGTATATCAACATAATTTGTCCTAACATAACTAAAGGGAATCCAAGAGTTGCGATAAACGATTGTAAAGTAATCAAGGTAGCTAACTCCATTACACCTTCAATTACCCAAATTCCACCAACTAATAATGTGAATACGGTCATGGAGCCAATTATTATGAATATACTTGGCATGTAGAATGAATTCAATTTTACTGAACGAACGCTAGCTTTATAAAACCGCTCGTTGTTTTTAGAAAATTTTTGACGTTCTTTACCTTGAGTATTAAACATCCGTACTACTTGAGCGCCTACTATATTCTCTCTAATTGTATTAGTTAATTCCCCAAAGCTATTTCGAGTCTCCAAAAATATTGGTTTTAACTTTTTAGCAAGATAGTACGATAATAAAAGAGAACTTCCAATGGCTATTGAAAATAACCAAGATAATTCTATGCTAAAAAGAATGAATCCGATAGTGACACCTCCTAATTGGAGAATGGATCTAAGTCCTAAATTTAATCCCATACCAAAGATTTGTTCGCTTTCTTCCACATCACTTGTAGCTCGTGAAATTAATTGACCCGTCTCAGTTTTATCAAAATAAGAAAAAGATTGTCGAGAAATGGCGTTGTTGATATCCGTACGAAGATAATAAACTGCTCTTGAGGAAACTTCAGCTCCTCTTAAGCGCGCGGCTCTTTCCAATATAAAGGCTAGAAAACCAAACATAAGAATTAAGCTAAATGAAATAATTAGTTCACTAGCATTAGAAAGCACTGAAAGATTCGGATCTAAACCACCAATCATTTTTCCTATTAACATTGGGACGATTACTAAAAATAGCGTAGACATTAATAAATAGATTACTTCGAGAATGAAATCCTTCTTAGATTTCATCCAATATTTTAAAATCATTTTAAATGTATTCATACTACTTTTTGCTCCTCCTCTGAGTTTTTATCAATCGCTTTATTTTTTAATTGAGAGATTACTTCCTCAATTTTATCATATTGTTTGTTTAATCGGAAAATTTTTTGCGAAAGTTTGACTTTGTGAAACTCTAATAATTTTAATTTCTCCTCTTCGGATTTTTCTTCAAGTTTTTCGAAAAAGAAGTTAAATGGCCCATATATTGGAAAAAAATGTCCTGATAACTTCTTATCTGAGCCTACTGTTGCCGCCATTAGTGTTTCTATTGATTCATTTATTATAAGTTGCTTTTCAAGCATTAATTTTAGTGTTTCTTCTCCTTTTTTTGTTACTTCGTAAATTTTCCTAGTTCTTCCTTCTTCTTGTTGTTCTGTGTATTTAATTAAGCCATTTTTAGTCATTTCCTTAAGCACTGTATACATTGTAGATGCGGGAGGGGACCATATTCCGAGAGTTCGGTTAGTTATATCTTTACTAATTTTATAACCGTATGAAGGGTTCTTCTCGAGAATTATCAATATAAGCGCGCTAATGAAGCCTTTTTTCATTGCTTTTTCAAAATTCTTTGTAATTTCTTCAACCATCGCATTAAACCTTCAAAATAATTGATTATATGAAAATGTAAATTATATAATATCTCACTTATGGATATATATCGATTATTGATATATAAATTTTGTTATGAAATAATATAAATACTATAACAAACAACATTGTTACTAAATATAATTGGTGTTTAAAGAATGACAGAAGTGTTTATAGTTGATACTAAACAAGGTTTAGAATCGGCAGTTAACGAAATGTTTAATAATTTAGAAAAGATTGAACCAATTTTGAAAAGCTCGAAGGAAGTTTATATTAAAGTAAATGGTATAGATTTTCATAAACATAGTTATACATCTCCAGAAGTCTTAAAAGCAGTAATAGAATATCTCAACAAAATTGGTGCTGATGTATACGTCATGGAAAACTCTACGCAAGCAAACATGACTCGAATTGTTTTTGCAATTAACGGTTTTAAGGACGTATGCGAGAAGACGGGCGCCAAAATTTTATTTTTAGACGAAGAAGATACTAAAACTTTTGAATTTAAAGGGAAACCTTCCGTGGCAGAAGATCCTAAAGGATACATCTTAAAAACCTTTCGATTACCTAAAACTATTACTAAAATAATGGAAAATAGAGAT
>JAUWHC010000119.1 GCA_030606095.1 Promethearchaeota archaeon
CTCAACAAGATGTCAGCAACTTCAATCTCTTCGTTCGTTAGTCCATACGATTCCTTTCCAAAAACTAAAGCAATTTGTAGTGGATTCTCAGAGATTGGTAGGGTTAGATCGTTTGGGAAGATAGATAACCTCCTGAGGTTCCTAAAATGCTTTCCTTTTGCCGTAGTAGCGATTACTAAATCAAACCGCTCCATTAATTCTTTATATTTGGTTAGATAATCTTTTTTGTCATTGATAGTTATAATTTCAGAGTTAAACAAAACATCTTTACCGTGCATGGCGTACCCTTGAGTTTTATAGCTTTTAATTTGTTCTACTTCTTCTATTGGGTTAAAAATTATTAAACTATTAAAATTAAAATTTTTCATTACTCGGGCTATAGAGCCGATATTTGCAGCGTGTTCCGGTTGAATTAGGACAATTGAAAAGTTTAAGTTGCGGTATTCTTCTGCTACTTGAGTTTCTTGGAAAGTGGATATATCCCTTTTTAAAAGTTTCTTATTCATATTATTATCGCTTTTGTTGAGTTAAGTCATGATTAGCAAATTAATTAGATGTAAAAAATTTTGTTTAAAATGAAAAAAAAATCTACTTTGTTGAAGTGTCGTAAAAATAAATAAATTAAAGGCTCTTCATTAATAATATTTCAATAGCTTTCGTTTTATTGCATTGATTGAACAATTTTTATTAATTTAATCTATTGATTTACGAATCTGATTTTTTAAACTAATATTTAAATATCTAAGTTGATATAATTTTAATAGCGAAATTTGTGTTTGGTTAGAGAGATGAAATATTATGAATAAATCTAAAGAAAAGATTCTAATAAAAAAAGAAAGACTAATCGTATCTTGTCTCTACATCATCATTAGCATTTTTGGGATTCTTTTTTACACATTCATTATTGTCGACGGATTTAGTTTACTCGTATCCATTATTTTTTTGATTATTGGAGTAAGTTTTACAATTCTCCACTTAAAGGGGAAATTATCCTCTATTAAAAAAAACAAGGATAAAAATATGTTTCTGATTGGTTCAATCCTTGGATATTTGTTAGGTGTGCTTTATTTTTTAACTTTCATCGTAAATCCATACGAAAATTCACTAAAGTTAATCTTGAGCTTGTTTTGGCTTGGAATTGCAGTATTTCAAACGCTTCTATATGTAAGATTCCGTGAAATTTCGCCATGATAAGCAAATTAAGTAATAGTAAAAAATTTTGTTTAAAATGAAAATAAAAAAGAGAAATAAATTAAATTTTAAAAAATTAAAAGTTAGGCTTTTTATCTTGCCAAGGAGCTAATTCTTCAAAAGCTTTTGATACTTGTAACACTTTTAGATCATCAAATCTTCTTCCGACAATTTGCATCCCTATAGGTAATCCGTTGCTTGACCAACCACTAGGAATACTAGCTGCGGGGTGACCTGTCATATTAAATGGGAACGAAAACGGCATCCAAGCAGTTGGAGAAACATTAAGCCCGTTTATCTTCGAAGGAAACATAATTCCTACCTTAAAGGCGGGAATAGCAGTCGAAGGAGTTATAAAAATATCGTAATCCTTGAAAACCTTGTAAATAGTTTCATATATTCGGGCGCGAATGGCTATTGCTCTTGGTAGGGACATTCCATCGTAACCTAAACCTGCTTTAATTAATTTTACTAAATCGGGGTCCATTTTATCTTCCCATTCTTTCAAATATGGTTTCAGATTATATCCTAACATCGAAGTCCAGAGCGTGTTAAATGAAATTTGAGCTTTTCGCATTTTCATTTTAACAAGTTCGATGTTCCACCCAAAGTTCTCAAACAGTTCTACCGAATTTAAAATGCTCTTCTCTACTTCAATATCTACTGCTTTAGCATATCCTAGATCTATACTATATCCAATTTTTAGTTTTTCCGGTATTTCACTAATCCTATCAATGTATCTAAAACCATCATCAGGTAAAGTAGATTTATCGCCTTCATAGGGTCCTTTCATTGCGTCTAACATCAATGCTGCGTCTTTAACATATCGAACAATTGGACCGGTTACGGCTAAATCTAAAGCCATTGGAAAAAGTTTGGGATATCGTGGGACCCTTCCAAAGCTTGGTTTAAGACCAAATGCTCCACAAAAGCATGAAGGATGTCTTATTGAACCACCTCCATCTGATCCTTGTGCTAAAGGGCCTAATCCCGAAACAACTGCTGAAGCCGCTCCACCACTTGAGCCTCCCGTTGTGAAGCCTAAGTTCCATGGATTGCGGCTGTATCCGAATATTAAATTATCTGTTACTCCCTTGAAACCAAATTCAGGTGTATTAGTTTTTCCTAAGATTACGCATCCTTCTTTTTTTAATCTTTGAACTGCGATGTCATCATAGTTAGGAATATGATTTTCAAAAATTTTGGAACCATAGGTAGTTCTAATTCCCTTTAGAGGATTTAAATCTTTAATTGATGCAGGGATACCATTTAATAATCCTAACTTTTCACCTTTTTTCACTTTGTCATCTGCTTCTTTTGCCATCTCTCGAGCTAAGTCAAATGTTGTTGTGCAATAGGCGTTTGTTATTGGATTAATTTTTTCAATTCTTTCAATAATTGTTTCTGTTATTTCTATTGAAGTCATTTCCTGCCTTCTTATCGCATCGAACATGTCGATGGCAGACATAAAACAAATATCTTCTTTATTCATATTTATCGTCTAAAGTTTATTTTAAATTATTAAATCAAATTATGTCAACCCTATATTTAAAACATAAATTATTGACGAATTTAAGTAAAAAAAGTGTGAATCATAGTAGAAGAAAGTCTTTACAAATCTGGACACTTTATTAAATAATATCTTATTTGAATGCTATTTTTCTTTTAAAAAAGAGCTTTTTCTCTCAATTTTTTTCTTCAGATATAAAAATCCATT
Organism: Promethearchaeota archaeon; assembly: GCA_030606095.1. GTDB lineage: Archaea > Asgardarchaeota > Lokiarchaeia > Sigyniarchaeales > SOKP01 > SOKP01. Next base: position 2,909 of record JAUWHC010000119.1, read on the forward strand.
TGTTTAACTTGGAAAAAATATCTTTAAACATAATTAGAATAATTAAGAAAATTAATTTTTTAAAAAGTTTAGAATTATCTCGTTAACTTCCGATGCTCTTGAAAGCGTCATAAAATGACCTGCTTCATTTATAACTTTTAATTCGCTGTTAAGGATTCTTCTATGCATTTCAGCCATAACTGAAACGGGAGTTTGCCGATCGTGAGATGCCGCTATCAGAAGCGTTTCATTTTTAATTTCATATAATCTTTCTAGAGTATAATGTGTTTTCATAGCTTCTGCTTGATTTATTACGTCTTGGGGCCTTGATGGATTAATCGTGCTTTCTCTGATTAAATCTTCCATAGAAAAGATATCAAAAAATTTTTTGTCTGGATTAGCTTCCATCTCTTTTCTGAACTTTACATGAAAGACCCAACGCGATTTTTGCTTAAAAGCCTTTAGTGGATTGTGTTTAATCGTTTCAATTTCTTCAAGGCGCCCTTTTTTAGGAATTTCGACCCAATCTGTATCGATTCGACCGAAATTTGTAGCGATCAAGATTAATTTTTCGACTTTTTCGGGGTATTGCAGTACAAAATGTTGGGCAATCATTCCGCCAAAGGAGCGACCTATTAAATGAACTTTTCTAACACCAATAAAGTCAATTAAGCCCTTCACATCTTCAGCTAGCATTTTCATGGTGTATGGAATATTCGGTCGATCTGACTCTCCAGTTCCTCGGAGGTCAAATGTGATGGCTTGGAATTTTTTACTTATATCTACTATTTGAGTTTTCCATATTTCTTTTTTTGCGCCATAACCGTGAATAAAGATTACAGGGAAACCAGTTCCGAAGATACTATAAGACAATTTTAAACCGTTGATCTTTGCGAAATTCATAATTTCAAAATTTTCATTTCTTAATAACTAATATATTTAAGTATTAGTATTAAATTTAAATTAAAAAAAAAGTTAAATATTGCGCGTTTTCTCTCGTTTTTCATCGTGTAATTCTTCTAGCTTAACCTTTATTTCTTCACATTTTTCTTTTGTAAGTGGGAATTTTCTAATTGCTATTAACCCTATTATTAACGCAACAGCGGGAAAAATGAACATTAAACTTCTAAGTCCAAAAATAGTGTATTCAGTCGTTCCTACCGGGTCAAACGTGGCCCATCCAACGCTGTTGAAAACAATACTAATACTAAGAATTACTAAAATCGTAGATAATTTAGTAAGAAAAGCGTTTATACCGTAATAACCGCCATCTCGTCTCGTACCCGTTGTTAATTCGTCTTCGTCTATTATTGCCGCAAGAAGGATGTCTCCAAAATAAATTGCCCCTGAAATTCCTATTCCCGCAAAGAAAAACGCGATAAAAGCAGTTGGTACATCGAAAATAAGCATAAACGGGGCTAATGTAATTATAAAAACAACCATAGAGATCATAACTCCTTTTTTCATTCCTACCTTAACAACGACAAAGCGCCAAAGTGCCATAAAAAACGCGGCTGAAATAAAAGTTAATCCTAACAATATACCTAATAACATTGCATCACTTATTCCCAAAACGAATTTCCCATAAAGGGGTGCGACCATTGGAAGCATACCTACGACGTACCAATATGCTACATTCATAATAATAAATATCCTAAAAGATTTATTTTTCAGCGAAAACTTTAAGGAAGTAATTATTGATGGTGCCGTTCTGTAATCTTCGGAAAATTCAGTTCTTTCTTTTATTCCAAATTTTATCATAATAATTGCTCCTACGAAGATTATAATACTCATAACTATTCCAGCGTACATAAATTCAGTTATATAAGCGCTATCCGTTAAATCAGGAATTATGAATGTCGGTATTAAAAAAGCAAAAAGCAAACCAAGTACGGTAAATATTTGTTTAACGGCGCTAGCTTTTGCCCTATCGCTTAAACCTTGAAACATCTCTGGAAATAAGGCACAATAGTTTAGATCGTACATCGTAAAGAATGTGTCAAATAATGCCATGATAATAAGAAAGTATATGAATGAGGAAATCGCTGAATCAGTAGGTGGGGTCCATAATAATATTACTATAATGCATAATGGGATAATAGACGCAATTATGTAGGGTGTTCTTCTACCCCATTTGGTTTTCGTCCGGTCTGATAAAGCACCTAATAGTGGATCGTTAATAGCATTCCAAAAAGACCATAATATAAATCCAAATGTAATGAGATTAACATCTAAACCCACTACAGCGTAGTAGAAAGTAAAAACATAAATTGTAAACATCTGTGAGGCGATAACATCAGAAAATTGTCCGATACCAAATAAAATCCCTTTTTTTTTGGAATATTTATCTAACCTTTCTTCATTACTCATTTTTTTTCACTAAGTTTTTTTTAAAATTTTAAAGTGTAAATTAAATATACTTTAAACTAAGGTTTATATAAAGCTTTATAAATATCTTAATACAATAATTATCCATCTATTTGATTTGTTAAAAGTAAAAATTTATGAAAATTAAGAGGAAAATATATGTCAAACGATAATCTTGAGCAAATAACGGAAGCAACTTCGAAGGGCTATTATAAAAGTATCGGGAAATTAGTAAGAAAAGCTTCACGGCAAGGAAATTCACGCGAGAATATTATACAAGCCTTATCAGCCGGTTTATCTGATGTAAGTAAAAAATATAAAATTAAAGGTATGTATCTTGACGATATTATAAAATCAGCAGGCGCTTTTGAAGTAGGGATACAGTCGTTAGGATTATCTGACGAACCTAAAGAGCCTGAAAAGAAGATCGTTTTAGGAGTCATGGGTGGACCGTGGACGATTGGCACTGGTATTGTCTCAGCAAATCTTAAAGCTAATGGGTTTGAAGTAATCGATGCTGGGTCGGATGTAACTCCCGAGAAGATTGCGCAAGTAGTTAAAGAATCTAATGCTAAAATAGTAGCCTCAGCGATTTATCTTATGCAATCAAAAGGTCAGGTCGAAAAATTAGAAAACGAATTGTGGAAGCTTGGAGTGCGCCACAAAATCAGGACAATTTTGAGCGGTCCTGCGGGATCTCCAGCAATGGCTGCGAAATACAATGTTGATGCATATGTTAAAGATGTAAATGAGTTGTTGAAAACAGTAAAAGAATATTCTAAAGATTTAAAAGATGAAATGACTTCCTACGATCGCGTTATGACATCTGTGAACCATAAAGAACCAGATAGAGTTCCATTTATGCCCTTTGCCCAGACATTCACCGCAAAATTTGCTGAAATTCCATTTTCGGCATATGTAAGTAAAGCAGAGAAGTTTTTAGAGGGACAAATAAAGGCATATAAAGCTTTTGGATGGGATGCTTTATGTTTTTCTTCAGATGTAGGAATGTATGCTGGCGCTTTAGGTGCAAAAGTCGAATTTCCTTACGATGACGTCCCTCGAATTGTAAAACCAATACTTAACCACTCAACTATGTATAAAGATTTTCAGAAACTAAAAATACCGGACCTAACGAAAGCTGGTCGGTTAACAGAGTCAATTAAAGCGATAGAGTTAGCTAAAAAAGAAGTTGGGGGCGAGGTCCCTATAATTGGTTGGACAGAAGGACCATTTCAAGGGGTAACATTGTTATCTGGAGCGGATCCCCTCTCTATCTTCTATGTTTTAGATCATGTTGATGAATTTAAAGAAATTTTAGATTGGTATGCGGATTTCGAAATTGAAGTCGCAAAAGCGATGTATGAAGCGGGCGCAGATATTATTGGTGTAGGGGAAACTGCCGCTTATTTTATGTCTCCCACGTTTTTTAAGCAATTTTGCTTAGAACCAGAAAAAAAAGCGTGCCATGCCATTAAAAAACTTGGTATGATTCCTCTAATTCATTGTTGTGGTTATGTCCCTCAATGTGTACACTTTTCAAAAGAAACTAATCCAAAAGGAGCCATTCAATTTGATTATCAAGTTGATTTAAAAATTTTTAAAGAGCTTTTACATGGAGAAGTAACGATAATGGGCAACTTAGATTATAATAAACATACAGTTGCTGATCCCAAACAAGTTTCAGATGACTGCATTAAAAAATTAAAGATAGCTGCTGAAGGAGGCGGATTCTGGTTAGCATTTGGTTGTGAAATTCCACGTGAATTACCTATAAATAACATGAAGGCTATTATGAGAACGCTAAAAACATCCGGAAAATATCCAATCCAATAAAAACTTATTTTTTTTTTAATTTCCTTTATAGCATTCTCTACTTATAATATACATATATTTAAATCATTATAATAGGGTGTTTTTATTATAAATGTTAATTATTTAATCATGTCAAGTTAATTTTTATTAAAAACATAGTAATTAAATTAAAAAAAAAGAAAACAGACTGATTTGAATGGCAGACTATACGAAAATACTGCAAAATCTCGAGTTCGTAAACATCAGTACAGATGAATTTACTATATTTGAATGGAAACCTCCAAGATCGTTAAAAA